>JAGVTF010000258.1 GCA_019136955.1 Verrucomicrobiota bacterium | reverse complement strand
TCGCTTCCGGTTGGGAGATTACAGGGTCTATTTTGAAAAGCACGATTTGGGTGTTTTGATCCATCGAATATTGAGCCGCAACACGCTCAAAGATTTCTTCTTCCGCTCCAGCATCAATATCAGCCTGGGAGAGGATAAAATACTGGAGGATGACCCGCACTTCTGGGAGCTGATCGAGGCTGGCAAGCTGAACGCGGTGGAGCCGATGTCGACGGTTTTGGTTCAGATTCCGCAGAGTGAATCAAAGAACAGCGCCCGGAGCTAGCGTTTAAAGCATTTAAAAAAGTATAAAAAAAACCGCAGGGAATCGAAATGACTCTCTGCGGTTTTTGCGTTTGAGGCACCTGGCGTCTAGCGGTTCAACCTCTTGAGGGTTTCCTCGGCTTTTTTGGCGCTTTCAGGGTAGGTTGCTTTGAGTGAAGCGCTGATACGCTGCGCTGCGCTTCTGGCATCGGTGGCAATTGCCGGGTTACCCAGTTGCTCCAGGGCCAGCTCCAGCGTATCGGGATGCGCCGCATGAGCCATTGCCGCCAGAATCATCTTCTTTTCTTCATTACTCCAGGCGGCTTTGAGGAGCGAGGAGTAGCGCTGGGCCAGGTCAGCCGTGGCCTGCGGGTTATCATCCATCTGGATTTCCAGGAGCGCTCGCAACGATTGAGAGCGGTGGCTGGAGACGTCGCTTTCCTCAAAGACGTTGAGCAGCGGTTTCCAGGCGCTGTTATCGGGCCAGGAGGCCAGGGCGGCCACAACGGCGTCTCTGAGCGCCGGGTAGGAATCGTTTTGCAGGCCGCTGATGCGCTCCAGCGATTCAGCAGTGGGGGCGGCCGCCAGCAGCGTGACCATGGTCGCTTTTTGCGCAGGGGAGAGCTCCTGGCCGATCAGGAACCCCGAGAGAACCTGCGAGGCCTCATCGGTCTTTTCCATTCTCTGGATGAACTGGGCCAGGTAAACGGCGCAGCTTCTGCGCAGGGAGTCATCGCCAATGGCCAGGAGCGTCGTGGTCAGGCGCGGGAGCTCTTCAGCCGAGGCGGTGCGAATCAGCGCCAGATAGGAGCTTTTGAGCGTCTCGGGGTCGGTGCTGGCGGATTGCAGGAGCAGCGCGTCACCTGCCAGCGGATTGCCGCGTTTGCCCAGCGCATCGATCAGGGCTACCTTGGCTGCTTGGGCCTGCTCGCTATTGCCGCGGACCGGCTCAGCGCCGAGAAATTCCTGCAATCGCGCGATAAGCCCCATATCGACCAGGTCATCCTTGGGGAGCAGGAGCAGCGTCTGGCTCAGGAGGGCGTTATCTTCGGGGAACTGAACCAGCGCTTCGACCAGAGCGCTCAGAGTACCGGAAGAGATAACCGCCCGGCCGGCCGCTTCAATGGCGGCATGGCGGATGAGCGGCTCGGGGCTGGCCAATCCGGTGACGATCATTTTCTGCGCGTAAGGGTCGGGCCGTGGAGCCACCGCACGGAGCAGGAGCGATTTATTGGCACTGCTCAGCTCTTCTCCGGTGAAGAGCTCCAGAAAAGGCTGGGAATCGAACTTGAGCGGCAGGCCCTCGATAGCGGCAATGGCGGTCGGCTTGAGCAGCTCCTCTCCGGCTCTCAGGATGGAGAGAATCGTCTGGATGGCTGCGTCAGAATCGGCCCGAATTTCTCCCAGGAGCGCGGAGCAGCGGATGTAACCGGGCATCGCCTGTGAGTTGCGGATGCGCTCGAAGATGGCCCTGTTGAAGAGGAGCGTATCGGCGTGGCGCAGATCTGCCTGACTGATGATTGCCTCATAGCCGGCATTGAGCAACTGGGAGTCTTCCGACTCGGCATTGATTGCGAGCGCTTCGCTGATGGCGTCCAGTGCCTGAGTGTTACTGATGCGCCCCAGAGCCAGGAGCGCCGCGGTGGCGGTTGGCGGGTCCGAGTTTTCCAGAATGGCCAGGGGTGCCAGCAGCGGCACGGCGGCGCGGTCGCGGCGGCTGCCCAGCGCGTTGATGATCTGAATGCGGGCGGCCGGCTCCACGCTCTGGTTTTCCAAGGTTTGCTCCAAAGCTTTACGGAGCGTTTCCGTGGCTTTGGGATCCGGAGAAGCTGCCAGCGCGAAGCAGGCGGATTCCACATCGTGCAGGTTTTGCTTCAGACCATAGCGGAGGAGGTTGCCCAGTATCGGTGTCGCCTTATCGGTGCCGACGGTGGCAAGCATTTTGCAGGCCTGGTTGCGTGCCATCTGGGTGGATTGGCTGTTGATGACGAGTATGAGCAGCTCTTCCAGCATGGGGTGGTTCTGCGGATTGGTCATCCGGGTTTCCAGCTCGGCCCAGGGTGCCTTGGGGGTGGTGGCGTCATAGGTGGCCAATGCCCTGAGTCCATCATCCATCTCCAGAACCGGCAGGGAAATGGAGGTCACCGTATCGGCCCTGAGGCTCTGCGCGGCGGTTGGCAGCACCGGCAGAGAGAGGAGCGCCGCCAGGAGCGCCGCTGCGAGGAGGTTTCTGTTGAGGAATTTATGTTTCATCGTATTTTGGGTTCTGTCTTGTTTCATCTCTTCTTCGGGCTTAGATGACCCAGGGAGCGCGCGGCTCGCGGTACATCATTTTGTTAGCGGTTTCATCGTCAAATCTCTGGGTCCGGTTATTCCAGGTGAGCTTCTTATCGAGCCGCAGCGCGAGGTTCCATGCCTGCGCGATCGCCATTGCGTGGTGCGCCACCGTCGGGTTGCAATCGGGTTGCTGGCGGCTGCGGATGCAATCGAGGAGGTTGCGGATGTGCGAGCTGGCATCATCCCAGCCGGCGCCGCCGGCGGTGCGCAGTCGTGCGATGGAGTCGGGTGCGGAGGTGACGATATCGGTCTGGTCATCGACGCGAATCCATCCCTCTTCGCCAATGTAGGTGATGTAACGGTCCTCAAAGCCGGCCCGCTGGTACATGACGCCCTCCACGCCGTTGCTGTAGCGGCAGTGCCACTCTCCGGTGAGAGGGGTATCGCTGATGAATTCCTTGGGATCGGGGAAAACGCCCTCGCCAGAATACTCCACGGGGAGCTCCAGGTCGGTCCCCAGAACCCATTGCATCTGGTCGGTGTAGTGGCAGCCCATATCGGTCATGGCTCCCTCGGCGGTATCCCAGAAGTAATTCCAGCCGCCGCCGGCCACTCCCCAGGTGAACGGCTTCCAGGGTGTCTGGCCCAGCCACATCTCCCAATCCCAGCCCTCGGGAACCGGAATCGGTTTTTCGGGCCGGACGGCACCGCCGGTCCAGAGCTGCATCTCGACTTTCTTGAGGGCCCCTATTTTCCCCTCCAGAACCATCTGGCGGGCGAACTTATAGGAGCCGGTTCCGCGGCGCTGGGTTCCCGCCTGGTAGATAGTGCCAAAGCGCTTGCAGGTTTCCACCAGCATCCGGCCCTCGTTCATGGAGAGGGTGACCGGTTTTTCGCAGTAGATATCTTTACCGGCCCGGGCGGCGTAGATGGAGGCCAGACCGTGCCAGCGCATACCGGTGGCGATAAAGGTGGCGTCAATATCTTTGCGTGCCAGCAGGTCGCGGAAATCGTGAATGGAGGCGCAATCCTGGTTGTTATAGTAGGCATTGACGATGTTGCGTCCATCGTCGCGGTTGGCTTTGCGGCAATCGCTTATGGCGACCATCTGCACCTCCGGAAAAGCCATGAAGCTCTGGAGGATGCTCCGTGCGCGGCCGCCAAAGCCGATCACGCCAAAGACAATGCGGTTACTGGGAGAGACGGCGCCGCCGCGGCCCAGAACGGATGCCGGGACAATCATGGGTGCCAGCGAGGTAGCGAGAATGGTCTTGAGAAACCTTCTCCGGTTCTGCCTCAGGGGAATAGAGTTCTTCTTTTTAGTGCTCATATTGCTTCTTTTGCGTAGAGAAGCCTATCTGAACGGCGCGTAAAAGTAAAGGCTCTTCAGATAAATTATTCCCCTGAAAATATTTTGGCCAAAAAAAAGGAGCGGCGAACCGCTCCTGAAGTTGAGAGAGATGGCGCTATCTGGAAAAATAGAGCCTCTATATCTCCTAGACTACGCCCTGATCGATCATCGCATCGGCCACTTTGACGAAGCCGGCAATGTTGGCCCCCATCAGGTAGTTGCCCTTCTGGCCGTACTCAATGGAGGTATTGTAGACGTTGGAGTGAATCATCTGCATGATGTGGTGGAGGCGCGCATTGACCTCTTCAGCCGTCCAGGTGAGCCTCATGCTGTTCTGGGTCATCTCCAGGCCGGAGGTGGTGACGCCGCCGGCATTTGCGGCCTTGGAAGGAGCGTAGAGGATTTTGGCATTCAGGAAGACCTCGATCGCCTCCAGCGTGGAGGGCATGTTGGCCCCTTCGGCTACCAGCGTGCAGCCGTTCTTGAGCAGCGTTTTGGCATCTTCTTCATCAATCTCATTCTGCGTGGCGCTGGGGAAAGCGCATTGAGCCGGCACGGCCCACGGGCGCTTGCCTTCATGGTACTCGGCGGAGGGGTACTGGGTGACATATTCGCTGATGCGGCCGCGGCGAGTATTTTTGAGCTCCATAATCCAGGCGAGCTTCTCTGTATCGATCCCCTCCTTATCGTAGATAAAGCCGGAGGAGTCGCTCATCGTGAGGACTTTCGCGCCGAACTCAATCAGTTTTTCCACCGTGTACTGGGCGACGTTGCCAGAGCCCGAGATCAGGCAGGTCTTCCCCTTGAAGTCGAGCGCTTTGGTCAGGAGCATCTCTTTGGCAAAATAGACGCAGCCGTAGCCGGTGGCTTCGGGGCGAATCAGCGAGCCGCCCCACTGGAGACCCTTGCCGGTGAAGACGCCGGTGAACTCGTTGGCCAGCTTTTTGTATTGGCCAAAGAAGTAGCCGACCTCGCGTTTGCCCACGCCTATATCGCCGGCCGGGATGTAGGTGTTGGGGCCAAGATAGCGGTAAAACTCGCTCATGAAGGATTGGCAGAAGCGCATGACCTCTTCTTCGGATTTGCCCTTGGGGTTGAAGTCCGCGCCGCCCTTGCCGCCGCCCATCGGCAGAGTGGTCAGAGAATTTTTGAACACCTGCTCGAAAGCCAGAAACTTCAACACGCTGGGGTTGACCGTCGGGTGGAAGCGCAGGCCCCCCTTGTAGGGGCCGATGGCGCTGCTGAACTGGTAACTGTAGCCGCGATTGACCTGGACTTTGCCCGAGTCATCGACCCAGGGAACTCTGAAAATGATCTGACGCTCGGGCTCGGTGATTCTTTCCAGAATGGCATGAGCCTGATATTTTTTGTGGCGTTCAATAACGGGAGCGATGGAGCCGAGCACTTCTTTGACGGCCTGCAGGAACTCCGGTTCGTTGGGGTTTCTCTTGCTGACGAGCTCAATCGTCTCTTGGATGTAGCTATTCATTATCTATCTTTATTAAAAGCGGATTTTGAGTTTTCCCTGGCTCGGTCGGTCAGGCTCTCTTTATTGACGGAGCACCCCGAACGCTCAAGGTGTGGTTAATTTACAGGAAGTGAGAGAGCTGTTCAACTAAAAAAAGTAAGAAAATTGCATCATTATCATTAGTGGTTCTAATCATTGGAGTTCATTTATTCTACTGGCTCGGAGGAGGGGAGGGTGGTGCGACCCCTATCGGGGTCGCACCATGGGGAAAAAGGGGGAGTTCATTAGCCCCCGCGGTCTTTGACCGCGGGCTATAAGCTGACACCCCTCCGGGGTGTCACAAGTGCATTCCTGCGGAATGGAAAAAAGAAGGCCCTCACGGGAAAATTTTATGTTTCCTCGACGTTTCAAGCTGTTGCTATAAGCTGACACCCCTCCGGGGTGTCACAAGTGCATTCCTGCGGAGTGCTTATATGCGAGGGGCTACTCTTCTTTTTTGCGGGAATTCCAGCGTTTGGTCTCGGGCAAGGGGGGGATATTGAGCCGAACGCTCCAGCTCCTGGAACCGAAGAGCGCGTTGACCGCGTCGGCCAGTTCTTTTTCGGGGCGGATGAAGTGTGCTTCATCAGATTCAAGCCAGACGTACTGTCCGTCGGGGTAGTAGAAGCCGATCAGGAGGGGACAACTGCCGTTGAAGTTCCGGATTAGTTTGAAGAGGTCGTCCAGCTTTTCGGGAGTGGTCTGTTTGTGGTCGAGTTTGATATGGACCTGCTGGGTGCAGTCGCGCAGGAAGGTATAGAGCGGGGCGACCTCCTCGGCAAAGAGCTTGGTCTCCTTCTCGTTGGCGTTGAGCTGGCCGGTCACGATGTACGGTTCATTTTCCTTGAGGAGGGGGAACCATTTCTCGCTTTGCTCGCCAAAGCCCAGAATGGAGACGCTCCCCTGGCCGTCCTCCAGTTGGAAGGAGAGGAACGGTTTGCCGCTTTTGCGCGTGATTCCTTTGGTGATACCGCTGGCCAGACCTGCGATGCGGACTATGGAGCGATGCTCGCCCTGCGCCAGCTCTGCGATGCTATGGGTGCTGAGCCGTTTGGCATCTGCCTGGAACGGGGTGAAGGGGTGGCCGCTGATGTAGAAGCCGAGCAGCTCTTTTTCCTTTTCCAGACGCTGATTGAGCGGCAGCTCGGGTAGCTGGATTTCCGTGACCAGCGTGGTCTGCTCCTGGGGGCTCAGGAGGTCGAAGAGGTTCCCCTGGCCCGTCAGTTCATCTTTCAGTTTACGTGCACCGGCGGCGAGGGCTGAATCGGCGCTGGCGGCCAGAACGGAGCGCGGTTTGCCAAAACAATCGCAGGCGCCGGAGAAGATTAACCCTTCGAGCACCCGTTTATTGAGCGCTTTGGAGCTGAGCCGGCTGCAGAGCTCCTCCAGCGACTCGAAGGGGCCTCCCTGTTCGCGCTCTTCCAGGAGGGCGCTGACGCTGCCGACACCCATCCCCTTGATGGCGGCCAGCGCGAAGTGGATGGCCCGCTCCGTTTTGGAGGGGGTGAAGTAGGTGTCGCTCTGGTTGATATCGGGCGGAAGGATGGTGATATTCATTGCGGCGGCCTCTTCGATGAGAGGCAGGAGCTTCTTCTGATCTTCCATGACGTTGGTCATTGCCGCGGAGATGAACTCGACCGGGTAATTGGCTTTGAGCCAGGCGGTCTGGTAGGCGACGAATGCGTAGGCGGCGGCGTGGGATTTATTGAAGCCGTAGCCGGCGAACTTTTCGAGGAGGTTAAAAATCTCGTTGGCCCGCTTTTCGGGAATCCGGTTGGTTGCCGCGCAGCCATCGACGAACTCCTGGCGCATTTTCTGCATGATCTCCACGTTCTTTTTACCCATGGCGCGGCGCATGATATCGGCTTTGCCCAGCGAGAAACCGGCCAGCGCCTGGGAGGCCTGCATCACCTGTTCCTGGTAGATCATGATCCCGTAGGTCTCTTTGCAGACCTCTTCCAGGAGCGGGTGGAGGTATTCGATTTTGACCTTCCCGTGGCGCCGGTTGATGAAGTCTGGGATGAGCTCCATGGGGCCCGGGCGGTAGAGCGCCACCAGCGCGGTGATGTGCTCAATGGAGCTGATCTCAAAGCGGCGGCAGAGATCGCGCATACCGCCGGATTCCAATTGGAATATCCCGACCGTTTCACCGCGGTTGAGCAGTGCATAGGCTTTGGAGTCATCCTGCGGAATGTGGTTGATATTGATGGAGACCTGATGGTTTTTCTCGATGAGCTTGCAGGCGTTGTGGATAACGGTGAGGGTTCTGACGCCGAGCATATCCATTTTGAGGAGGCCCAGGTCACCCACGGGGCCCATCGGGTACTGGGTGACGATGACGTCGTGGTCATCCTTGCGCAGCGGCAGCAGGTTGATGAGCGGCTCGGCGCCGATGACGACCCCCGCCGCATGGGTAGAGGCGGAGCGGGCGATATCTTCCAATGTCATCCCAATATCGATTACCTGGCGCGTATCATCTTCGGTTTCATAAGCTTCCTTGAGCTCTTTGACCATATTGACCGCTTTCCAGAGGGCGGAGGTTTCCCCTTTCTCCAGCGGGATGGTTGCGGGGAGCATCTTGGAGAGGCGGTCCCCTGTTTTATATTCCAGGCCCAGGGCACGGGTAACGTCGCGGATAGCGTTGCGGGCGCCCAGAGAGCCGAAAGTGGTGATCTGGGCCACGCAGTCATCCCCGTACTTCTGGCGGACGTAGTCGATGACTTCTCCACGGCGATCATCCGCGAAATCGATATCAATATCGGGCGGGTTGACGCGCTCGGGGTTGAGGAAGCGCTCAAAGAGCAGGTTAAAGCGGAGCGGCTCGACGTTGGAAATTTGCAATAGATAGGCGACCATTGAACCGGCGGCCGAGCCTCTGGCCAGGCAGGCGATGCTCTGGTTGCGAGCGTAGCGGACGAAGTCATCCACAATGAGGAAGTAGGAGGCGAAGCCGGTTTTTTCGATCACTCCAAGCTCCGTCTCCACCCGTTCAATGATGGATTGGGTGGCCGCTTTGGCGGCTTCTTCCAAAGCCTCGGGGGTCGCTTTGGCCGGCTCCAGCCAGGAGGGGAGCTGGCGTGCCTCTGCCGGCGGCATCTGCTGATAGTGGAACGACTCGCCATCCGTATCGGCCAGGATGCCGTAGCGGAGCTTTAAGCCTTCGCAGAGGAGCTCACGCAGGCAGTTCATCGTCGTTTTACCGGCCGGCGGCGTCCACTCGGGGTAATGGAGCTCGTTGAAATTGAACTCCACGTTGCAGCGGTTGGCGATTGCTACGGTATTGCTGATTGCTTCGGGCGTATCGATAAAGAGCGCTTTCATCTCCTCGGCGCTGCGCAGATAGAACTGGCCTTCGGGGTAGATCATCCGGTTGGGGTCGTGAATCGTCCGGTTGGTGCCGATGCAGACCAGTACATCGTGGGCGTAGGAATCCTCTTTGCGAACGTAGTGGACATCGGCCGTGGCAACCAGCCCGATATTCATCTCCTTTGAAAAGGCGACCAACTGTTCATTGACCTTCTCCTGCTCAGGGATGGTGTTGTGCTGTAGCTCCAGGAAGAAATTCTCCCGCCCAAAGGTATCCCGATGCCATTCGATGGCCTGGCGGGCGGCCTCCAGGTCTCCACTTTGTATGAGGCGCGGGATTTCCCCGCCCAGGCAGGCCGAGAGCGCTATGAGCCCCTCATGGTGCTGCTCCAGGAGCTCTCTGTCGATTCTGGGTTCATAGTAAAAGCCTTCGATGTAGCCGGTAGTGACCAGCCGGACCAGATTCTTGTAGCCGGTCATGTTCTCGGCCAGCAGGACCAGATGGTAGCTGCGCGGCTTGCCGCCGCCGGTGCGGGGGCGCTTCTCGGTACGGCTGCCAGGGGCCACATAGACCTCGCAGCCGATGATCGGCTTGAGCTCGGCCTCCTCTATTTTTTTTCTCTTCCCCATGGCTGTTCTGTAGAAATCCATGATGCCGAACATCGCCCCATGGTCGGTCAATGCCAGGGCGGGGAATTGGAGCTCTTTGGCCCGAGCCACCAGCTTATCCAGACGGCATGCTCCATCCAGAAGCGAGAACTCTGAGTGAACGTGAAGATGCACAAAATCAGCAACAGCCATGAGAGTAAGCTTAAGAGAACTGCCTGAAATAAGAAAGTAAATTTAAGGCTCTTTTGGCGCCGGAACCCGCAATACCTTGTGCTGGTATTTATTGGCGTCGAAAATATGTTTGGAGACTATGGCGGGAGGGATAGGGGCGGTTTTACTGAAATATTGAGGGAAACTATTGAA
Organism: Verrucomicrobiota bacterium; assembly: GCA_019136955.1. Taxonomy (GTDB): domain Bacteria; phylum Verrucomicrobiota; class Verrucomicrobiia; order Limisphaerales; family UBA1412; genus UBA1412. The sequence goes on along the minus strand of JAGVTF010000258.1, from coordinate 4,582 downwards.
AGCATTTGACTTTTCGGCTCTGGCGTGGTGTTCTATGGGTGTGTGCGGTGATCAGAATGGGACCTGCTTGAGGTGTTGTTTTTGGTACCGATGATTCTTGGAGTCTGATGGCTTTTTGCTTTCAGTGCAGGGAGTCGTCGGTGTTGGGGGATTTTTTCCTTTTTTCTTCTATTTATAACCGGGTAGTTTTTTTATTTATGGATTCATTGTTTAAAACGATCGCCAATGCCGGTGTCACTGCCCCGACGGGGTTTTGGGCCAGCGGAGTTTTTTGTGACGTAAAAGAGCTGGGCACCGGCAAGGGTTCCAACAAAGGGCAGAAGAAGGATTTGGCGTTGCTTTTCTCTGAGGTGGATGCCCATGTGGCCGGGATGTTCACGACCAATCAGGTCTGCGCGGCACCGGTGAAGCTCTGTATTTCGCGGGTTCACTCGGGGTTGGCGCGCGGGGTAGTGATCAATTCCGGCAATGCCAATGCCTGCACGGGTGAGCAGGGAATGGCGGATGCGGTTCGGATGACGGAGATTTTTGCCGATCTGCTGGAGGTCGATTCCCAGAAGATACTGGCCGGCTCCACCGGCCGCATCGGCGTGAAGCTGCCGATGGAGAATGTGGAGAAGGGTATCCATGCGGCTTTTGAAGCGGCCGGGATCACCCCCGAGTGCGGGCTTGCCGCCGCAGAGGCGATTATGACCAGCGACACGGCAGTGAAAGAGCTCGCCGTGGAGTTCAATATCGGGGAAAAAACAGTCCGCATTGGCGGCATGTGCAAGGGAGCCGGGATGATTCATCCGGGGATGAGCGCCACGGGCAAACGGCCGGCGGCCAAGCCGCGCTCGCTCCACGCGACGATGCTTGCCTTTCTTACGACCGATGTTTCCATTACGCCGGGGCTGTTGCAGTTGGCTCTGGAAGAAGCGGTGGCCGCCAGCTTCAACCGGATTTCGGTCGATGGCGATATGAGCACCAATGACACGGTGCTGGCCTTTGCCAACGGGATGGCCGGTAATGAGACCATTGAATCTGACGAGTCTGACGAGTATCACACTTTCCTCAAGGCTCTTTCGGAGGTTTGCCTTTCCCTGGCCCATAAGATCGTGCGCGACGGGGAGGGGGTCTCCCGCTTCATTACGATCAAGCTCGACGGGGCTGAGACGCAGGAGGATGCCGATGCGGCAGTCCGTGCCGTGGCCAACAGCGTACTGGTCAAGACGAGCTGGTACGGTGCCGACCCGAACTGGGGCCGGATACTCGATGCGCTGGGCTACTCATCGGCTTATGTGAACGAGAGCAAGGTGGACCTGGCCTACAGTATGCCGGGTGATTCCAAAATTATTTATGTCCTGAAGGGCGGTCAGCCGGTCGATGTCCCCCTGAGCGTGATTCAGGCGATCACGAAGCAGAAGGAGTTCGACCTGCATATCCAGCTCAATGTTGGCAAGGCGCGGACCCGCTTCTATACGAGCGACTTGACCGAAGAGTATGTGGATTTTAACAAAGGTGAGTAGCCCTGAGTTCTCATTCCAGGCATTCCAGGCATTCCAGGCATTATGACGACAACCCAGCTTATTATCCGTGCTGATTTCCTGTTGGAGGCCCTTCCCTATATCCAGAAGTATCGGGGGGAAACCTTCGTGGTGAAATATGGCGGCAGCTTCATGGATTCCAAAGACCCGGAGGAGCGTGAGAGCGTCGCCCGCGATATCACCTTCCTGGAAGCGGTCGGAATTAATCCGGTTGTCGTCCATGGTGGCGGCAAGGCGATTACGCGGGCATTGAAAGAGGCGGATATCGAGACCCGCTTCGTGAACGGAATGCGCCTGACCGATAAGCAGACGATGAACGTGGTGGAGCGGGTGCTCTCGTATGAGGTGAACCCGCGTATTGTGGAGGAGATCAGCCGCTTTGGCGGCAAGGCCAAAGGGTTTACGGGAACGAGAATCCTCAAGTGCCGCAAGAAGCTGCTCCCGGGCGAAGGCGGCAAAGCGGTAGATGTCGGCTTTGTGGGCGAAGTGACCGACGTGGATACCACTCAGATATTGGAGTGCATCGCCAACAACATCACACCGGTGCTGAGCCCCACCGCCAGCGACGAAGAGGGGAATTTTTACAATTGCAATGCCGATATCGCAGCGGCCCAGGTGGCGATTGCGCTCAAGGCGCGGCGGCTGGTCTTTATGAGCGACGTGCCCGGGCTGATGCGCGACCTGAGCGACCCGACCTCCCTCATCCCGCGCGTCCATGTCTCTGAGGTGGAGGAGCTCAAGCGGCGCGGCATTATCGAGGCGGGGATGATCCCCAAAATGGATAGCGCCGTGGAGGCGATTGAGGCCGGAGTGGAAAAAGTTTCACTGGTCGATGGAAGAATGCCCCACAGCGTGATGCTCGAGATATTCACCCATGCAGGCGTGGGAACCGAGCTGGTGGTTTAGAGTTTACCGAAGGAGAACTTTGATGAATAACAAAGCCGAACAAATCAAAGAGACGTTTAATCAGTATGTCATCCCGAGCTATGGCCGCTTCGATCTGGTCTTGAGCCACGGCCAGGGGTGCTATATCTGGGATACGGATGGCAGGCGCTATCTGGACCTGGGAGCCGGCATTGCCGTGAGCGCGTTGGGCCATGCTCACCCGCTCATCGTGGAGACCTTGCGCCGACAGGCCCAGCGGATGATCCATACCTCCAATCTTTACTATCACCAGGGGCAGGGGCTCCTGGCCAAGGAGATAACCGGCCGCATCGCTCCGGGCAAATGCTTCTTCTCCAATAGCGGCGCCGAGGCCAATGAAGGGCTCTACAAACTGGCGCGCCGCTTTGGTCACGATTCGGGCCGCTATGAAATCATCACCGCTCTGAATTCTTTTCATGGCAGGACCCTGGCCGGCATCGCCGCCACGGGGCAGGAGAAAGTGAAGACCGGCTTTGACCCTCTGGTAGAGGGCTTCAATAACTACGTTCCTTTTAATGACCTGGCTGCCGTGGAAGCGGCGATTGGCCCCCGGACGGCTGCAATCCTGATCGAAGGGGTGCAGGGTGAGGGAGGCATTGAGCCGGCCAGCCCGGAGTACCTGCTCGGCCTGCGCAAGCTTTGCAATGAACATAACCTGCTCCTCATGATGGATGAGGTCCAGTGTGGATACTACCGCACCGGCAGCTATTGCAGCTTCCAGGAGATATTGAAAGATGTGGCGGGCGCGGAAGAGTTCCTGCCCGATGCGATCAGTATGGCCAAGGGAATCGGCGCCGGTTTTCCGCTTGGCGGATTCTGGGTGCGCGCGCCCTATGCCGATATACTTGGGCCGGGCAGCCACGCGACCACCTATGGCGGAGGCCCGCTGGCTTGTGCCGTCGCCCTGAAAGTGCTCGAAGTGATCCAAAAAGAATCGCTGGCAGAGAATGTGAAGGCGATGAGCCGGCTCTTCAAGGAGGGGCTCAGGGAGCTCTCTGAGCGCTACCCCGATCTGTTGGGCGGTGTGCGCGGCATGGGGCTGATGCTCGGCATTTCGCTGAACACGGAGTCAGGGGTATTTTCCGGGGCTTCGCCCGCATCGATTCAATTTACCAATGCGCTCAGGCAGGTGGGTCTCTTGAGCGTTCCGGCAGGCGGCTCGATTGTTCGCTTCCTGCCGCCCTTAAACATCACCCGCCAGCAGGTTGAGGAAGGGCTCAGCCTCACGGAAAAAGCGATAGCCAGCTATGGCAGCAGCTAAAAAATTAGAAAACGATGAAACATCTCCTCAGTATAGAAAAAATCTCGTCTCGCGATATTGACCAGATATTGGAGAACACCGTGATGTTCAAACGCGAACGCGGTTCGCAGAGGCTCCAGCCCCTCAAAGGAGAGACCTGGAGCATGATTTTTGCCAAATCCTCCACCCGCACGCGCGTCTCCTTTGAGGTCGGCATCCACGAGCTCGGCGGCAAGGCGCTTTTTCTCAATACAGATGACATTCAGTTGGGCCGTGGCGAGTTGATAAAAGATACCGCACGCGTCCTGGGGCGCATGACCCATGGCTGCATTATCCGGACCTATGCGCAGCAGGATGTAGAGGACTTTGCGAAGTACTCGCAGATACCGACGGTGAACGCGCTGACCGACCAGGAGCACCCCTGCCAGATATTGACTGACCTGTTCACGATTGGCGAGCGGCTCGGCTCGGTCCGCGGTAAGGTGGTCGCTTTTGTGGGCGATGGCGGCTGCAATATCTCTAATTCCTGGGCTTTTGCGGCCGGCAAGATGGATTTTGAGCTCCGAGTGGCTGCGCCCCGGGAGTATCAGCTCTCCGATGAAGTGATCGAAAAAGCAAAAGGGAATATAGTGCGGACCACTGATCCACTGGAGGCGGCTGAGGGTGCCGACGTGCTCTATACGGATACCTGGATATCGATGGGCAAGGAGCAGGAAGAGGCTCAGCGGCTGAACCTGCTCAGGGGCTATCAGATCAACCGGACTCTGGTGGAGAAGGCCAAACCAGGCGCCATCGTCCTGCACTGCCTGCCCGCTTATCGCGATAACGAAATGTCTGAGGAGGTTTTTGAGCAATTTTCTTCCGTGATTTTTGACCAGTCAGAGAATCGGCT
>JAGVTF010000277.1 GCA_019136955.1 Verrucomicrobiota bacterium | reverse complement strand
CCAGCGTGAGTCTTTCCAAAACTCAGCGTGAGAACTATTTGCGGGAACAGTTAAGGTCTATCCATAAAGAGTTGGGAGATGAGGGGAGCGCGGAGGTGGCACGGCTGCAAGGGTTGATTAAGAAAAACCAACTCTCAAGTGAAGCTCTGCAGGTAGCCCACCATGAAATTAACCGACTGCAGGTGATTCCCTTTTCATCCCCAGAGTATGCGGGCATTCGCAATTATCTGGATTGGCTGGTAAACCTGCCCTGGAATAAGGAGGATACGAACAGGCTGAACCTTTCAACGGCCAAGCGCTTACTCAATCGCAATCACTATGGTCTCAATGAAATCAAGGAGCGTCTTCTTGAATACCTGGCAGTGATGAAACTAAAGGGAATGGCGAGCACGCCGATTCTCTGCCTGGTGGGGCCGCCGGGCGTTGGAAAAACATCGCTGGGCCAAAGCGTGGCAGAGGCTTTGGGGAGAAAGTTTTGCCGCATAGCGCTCGGTGGAGCACGTGATGTTGCGGAAATACGTGGGCATAGGCGTACCTATGTGAGTGCTCAGCCTGGCAGAATCATTCAAAACCTGCGCCGTCTGGGAACACGCAATCCGGTTATTCTTTTTGATGAGATTGATAAAGTGGGTTCTGGCACCATGGGCGGAGAGACGGCATCAGCTTTGCTGGAGATACTCGACCCGCGCCAAAACGCCTCTTTTACAGATTCATTTTTGGAAGTTCCTTTTGATCTGTCTCGCGTTCTTTTTATCACCACAGCTAACTGGCTCGACCCAATTCATCCGGCATTGCGCGACCGAATGGAGATCATTGAAATACCTGGTTATACTTTTTGCGAAAAGTACAACATCGCACTCCGCCATACAGTGCCGGACCTGCTCAAACAGCATGGTTTGCCGGAGGGCTATATCGATTTCCAAGAGCCGGCATTACGCTTGTTGATTCAGTCTTATACGTATGAAGGGGGAGTGCGTGGAATGGAGCGACAGATTGCAGCCCTGTTTCGTAAGATCGTTCGCCAAAGAATGCAGGAGTCCCCAAACTCTACGATCGATGAAAAGGCGGCTCTCCTCCTCTCTTCGGATGATGTTGCTGGGTTGCTCGGGCCACCTTTGCGGCTAAATGATCCTTTGGAACTGGGTGGGGCAGCCGGGTTTGCAATGGGGTTAGCCTGTACACCGCAGGGTGGTGAAGTCATACCGGTGGAAGTAACCAGGATGACGGGAAGTGGACAAATTATTTTGACAGGTAATCTGGGAGAGGTTTTGCGAGAGAGTATCCGTATTGCTCTGAGTTTTTTACGCTCGGAGGAATCCAACCTGAATCTGGATATGAGTAAATTTCATTCTTACGATATCCACGTTCATTTGCCCACAGGCTCTGTGCCCAAGGATGGTCCCAGTGCCGGTTTGACTTTTGCAGTGGCTCTGGCTTCGCTTTTCTCGAACAGAAAAGTGCGTCTCTCGCTTTCCATGTCGGGGGAGGTATCATTGCGGGGTTACTTGCTGCCTGTGTCTGGAATACGTGAAAAGGCTTTGGCAGCAGGGCGCCTTGGTATCGCTGAGGTGCTTTTGCCTAAAGCCAATGAAAGCGACTGGCGTGATTTGCCCGCCGCCTTGAAGCGGCGGGTCAAAGCCAAGTTTTTTGAACATGCCACGGATGCAATCCGCTATGCTTTATCAATGTGAATTTTATTGAACTTTTATTAGTATTTATGAACTTTATTAAAAAAATTGCCCTTCGATTTCTCTTGTTCACCCTGTTTTCTGGTTTTTTTACATCTATGCTTTCAGCCCAAATGATTATGGAGCGTAAGGTTGATGTGCCCAAAGATGCTCGAGAAATGGTGCAGGTTATTCGTAGCAGGGTGCCGGTCAACAGAATCGAAAGCCAGGGGGGGTTGAAAATTCGAGCCCCAAAAACCAAAGTACGGACTGTGCCTGTTGTGTTTGAAGTGAATCCTCTCACGGAGGATTCCTGGGAGAGTGTTTATCAGGCAACCTTGCCAGAAGGCAGGCAGGAGCGTCTGTTGATCCGCTCCTACACCAGCGGCCCCAATGAATATATTTTGGGCACAAAATCGGAGTCTGACGCAGAATGGGAGTTCAAGAAACTCGCGCCAGGGGAGGAGTCTGCCATCTCTTTTGCCGGTACTGATTTTTGGCTTTGTGATCTGGGACTGGAGTTTCTCAGCTGGCCCGAGCAGCTGTTCTTAAGGCGGGAGATGCGTAAGGGGCGCCCCTGCCGGGTCATTCAAAGCTCTCCTGATGAACGCCTCGGAACGATGTATGCACGGGTGGTTTCCTGGGCAGATAATGAATCTGATGGAATAGTCATGGCCCAGGCTTATAATGAGTTCAATAAAAGACTGAAGGAATTTGAAGTTCAAAGTTTTAAAAAAGTCAAAGGTGTCTGGCAACTCAAAAAAATGACGATTTATGATAATCTGTCTGATAGCCGGACGACGCTGGAGATTGACCTGGAAGTAAGTGAATAAAATTAAAGGAGCCCTATGTCTTTTCCTGTCAGGAGCGTTTCCTGCCCTCCACTAAAAGCTTCAGACTTTGATTTTGATTTGCCTCAGGAGCTCATTGCCCAGCATCCGGCAGCACGGCGCAGTGATTCCCGCCTAATGGTCTTTAACAGACAGAATTGCTCAATAGAACATCGGGTTTTTTTAAACTTTCCTGACCTTTTAAGGGAAGGGGATTTACTCATTTTAAATGACACTCAGGTGATTCCGGCGCGGCTTTTTGCTCAAAGAGCTACCGGAAGGAAGTTTGAAATTCTCCTCCTGGAGAGGCTCACTCCTTTTTCCTGGAAGGCAATGATTCGTTCTGGGAGGGAGGCTGCCCGTGGAGGTGGTTTACAGCTTCTGGAAAATGGGACTCTTAAGGCCTCGGATATCAGCGTGGCTGTCACTAAAAAAGAGGTGCAGAGCGGAGCATACCACATTCTCTTTACACGTGCAGGGAAACCTTACGATATTCATGAGCATCTTTTAGAGTTTGGGAGAGTGCCGCTGCCACCTTATATCGAACGAGCTCCGGAAGCAGAAGATGTTGAGCGCTATCAAACGGTTTTTGCGCGCCACGCCGGCTCAGTGGCTGCTCCCACGGCAGGGCTTCACTTTACCCCAGAGCTTCTAAATCGTTTAAAGGAGAGGAAAGTAGAGGTGGCCTATGTGACCCTTCATGTCGGCCCAGGCACCTTTGCCCCTGTAAAGAGCGAAAACCTGGACGAGCATCCGATGCATGAGGAGTCGTTTGTTTTAAGCCAGGAGAGCGCTTCCGCCATTAAGAGAGCCAAAAACGAAGGACGCCGAGTAATTCCTGTTGGCACCACTTCCATGAGAGTTATTGAAAGCGTTGCGCGCCAGATGGGCGGCTGGCAGAAACTGGAGGGGGCTGTATCCAGAACAAGGCTGTTTATTTATCCGCCTTCACCTTTTTACGTATCTGATGCACTGCTGACGAATTTTCATTTTCCGCACTCCACACTTTTAATGTTGGTGAGTGCTTTTGCTGAACCCGAAGGCTTGCAGGGGCGTGAACGTGTTCTTGCGGCCTACCGTCAGGCTGTAGAACAGAAATACCGTTTTTT
>JAGVTF010000182.1 GCA_019136955.1 Verrucomicrobiota bacterium | reverse complement strand
TATCTGGATTATCAGGGTGTGGCCGGAGTCCTGGCGACTGATTCGGCCTCCGTTTTCCTGAGCTCCTCCGATGAAGAGGTCCTCAGCATCGACAGCCGCAAACGCCTTGTCGGCGTAGCTCCGGGCATTGCAGAAATCACCGCTCTCTATGAAGGCGGCGTCAGCACGACGCTCGAAGTCGAAGTCCTCCCAGAGCAGATCGCCCTCCTCCATCGTTATAGCTTCGATGAGGGTGTGACTGACTCAGTGGGTGTCGCCCACGGATTCCTCTACGGTCCGGGAGCTTCTGTCCAGGGTGGAGAACTCGTATTGGACGGCAGCGTCCAGCATGCCTTTGCTCAACTGCCCGCCGGCCTCGTCAGCGGTCTCAAGAGCATGAGCTGGGAAGTCTGGTTCACTCCGGGCGCTTACATTGCCAACTGGAACCGTCTGCTTGATTTCGGTCAGGCGAATGCTGGCGGAGATGGCGTCGGCTATCTCTTCGCGAGTATCTATACCGGTGCGGCCAACGTCCGTGTCGCCACTCGCGCTATTGGTGCAGGCGAAGAATACTTCAGCGTTGCCATTCCGGACAACATGCAGAACCTTACCGGCCAGAAGATGCACATGGTCTATACCTATGCGGAAGATGGCACCGTGACAGGTTACCTCAATGGTCAGCCCGTGAGCGTCTCCGGCAGCAATACCAGGAAGCTCTCCGATATCCCTGATTACCGCAACTACATCGGCCGCTCCACGTATCTGAATGACCCGCCCATCAACTTCACCATGGATGAATTCCGTATCTGGAACGGCGTACTGGGAGCCAAAGAAGTGGCTGCCAACTACGCTTCAGGTCCGGAAGAAATACCTGCCGGTGAAGACAAGGTGGATCAGCTCCTCATCAACCTGGCGGTGCTCGACCTCTTCACCGGAGAAGGACTCGATGCGAACGTAATTGCTCACTATACCCAGGCGGGCAGTGTGGACGTCACTGGCGAAGCCGAGCTCGTCTCCTCTGATGAGAATGTTGTGGTCATCAATGGCACACGCGTGATCGCAGTCGGTCCGGGCGTTGCAGAAGTCTCCTGCACCTTCGAAAACATCACCGCCACGCTGGAAGTCTCCGTAACCCCGGAGAGCTACCTCCTGGCCCATCGCTACAGCTTCGATGAAGATATGAGCGACTCTGTGGGCGGAGCCGATGGCACGCTCTTCGGAAGCGCGGCCGTGAATGAAGGCATCCTCTCGCTCGACGGCACCGGCGATAGAGGCTCTCTGACTGATGGCTGCTTTGCCGCACTGCCGGCCAACATCATCAGCGGATTCCCCTCTTTCTCGGTAGAAACCTGGGCAAGAGCCACCGAAGATAAAGGTGTCTGGACCCGTCTCTACGACTTCGGAAGCTGCTTCATCAACAATGAAGGCAGACTAGATGGAGGCAAGAACTACAACATGGTCGCCTGGAAATCGGGCGAAGGCAATGCATTGCGCTCGGGCACTCGCGTTAGCGGCACCGAACAGGCGTTCAACGGTCCGGTGATGCCCATTGGCGATGGCGTCTTCCAGCATGTTGTCTACACCTACAACAGCGGCACCCAAACCGGTACGCTCTACGTGAACGGCGTGGAAGCCGGAAAGGGAACCCAGAAGTTCAACCCGACTCAGTTCGGCGACATGCCCAACATGTGGCTGGGCAAAGCCAACTTTGCCGACCCGTACTTCGCCGGTGATTACGATGAGCTGCGTATCTATCGCGGCGCAGTGTCACCTCTGCAGGTGCTCGCCAACTACGAGGCAGGCCCTGAAGAAATCGGCGAACTCGACGTTCTGGAGTCTCTCCGCATCACTGCACCCCAGACTGAAATCTTGAGAGAAGGCGGCCTGGCCGTTAAGGTCATCGCCGTGTACTCCACTCTGGGTGAAATTGATATCACCGAAACAGCCGAGCTGGTCTCTGCGGATACCGATGTTGTGGAAGTGATGGGCCCTGGTACCCTCAGGGGCGCCGGTGCCGGCACCACAGCCGTCTCCGCCACCTTTGAAGGGGTGAGCGCAGAGCTGCTGATTACCGTGCTGCCGCAGAACTTCGAGCTGGCTCACCGCTATAGCTTCGATGACGGCGCCACCGACTCCATCGGCGGAGCTGACGGAGCCATCTATGGCGTGGAAGAACGCGGAACAGCAGTCGAGGATGGAATCCTTCATCTGAGCGGCCAGGGTGATACCGGCTCGCTGACGGATGGCTCCTTCGTCGCACTGCCAGGCGGCATCATGAACAGCTTCTCCAGCTACACGATCGAAACCTGGGCCCGCGCCAATACCGGTAACGCCGGTTGGGGCCGACTCTTCGACTTCGGCAGTTGCGCGCTCAACGGTGAGGGCAGAATCTCCTCTGGAACCGAGTACACCATGCTCGCATGGGGCAATGGAATCCACTCTGTTAAATTCCAAGGAGCTGAAACCCAAGTCAAGACCTCGTTCCCTGCCGCGGGTACAGGTGAGTTCCACCACATCGTTTACACCTACAGCAGCGCCACCGGCACCGGCAGCATCTATATTGATGGCGAGCTGGCCGTAAGTGGCCCTCAGAAGGGTAATCCGACCACCTTCACCGGCGGTATGCCCAATATGTGGATTGGCAAATCCAATTGGCCTGACCCGTACTTTACCGGTGACTACGATGAATTCCGTATCTACAACGGAATCCTCCTGGCCGACCAGGTGGAAGCCAACTTCGTTGCCGGACCCGATGCACCTCCTCTGCCGAGCGAGGGCCCTGTATTGGAGTTCAGCTACACTGAAGGAGCTCTCACTCTGAGCTGGGATAGCGGAACGCTCCAGGTGGGCAATAGCGCCACGGGCGAATGGGCAGACGTGAACGCGGCCTCTCCCTACACGGTTGAGACCTCGGCTGACGCCCAGTACTTCCGCATCAAGAAGTAAGCAATCGATTCATGGAACCGCTACTGGCGGCTCCCTGAGTGGATAGACCAGACTGCCGTTTCTCTTCCGGAGGAGCGGCAGTTTTGTTAAAAAGTAAGGCAAACTACAATATTCTCTTGCAAAAGTCCCCTGTTTCAAGCATCCTTCTCTCTCGATATGAGCGGTTTTAAACTATCTCGCAGGTCTTTCCTCAAAACGATGGGGGCGGCGGCCTGCATTGCTCCATTTTTCACGCGCAACCTGATCTCCGCTCCTCCGAGCGGCCGGGTTCGCTTCGCTGCCTTTGGCTCCGCCAATATGGCCCGTACTGATATCAACAGCATCATTAATCACCCCAATGTCGATTTCATCGCCACCGCAGATGTCGATTCGGGCTACCTGGCCTCCATCAAGAAGGATATGGCCGATAAAGCCCCCAATCTGAGAATATATGCGGATTACCGCGAGCTTCTGGATAAGGAAAAAGACCTGGATTGCATCTCCATCAGCACCCCTGACCATTGCCACGGAGTGCAGGCGCTCAGCGCCATGCAACAGGGCTTCCATGTCTATTGCCAAAAACCGCTGACCCATGATATCTATGAGTCGCGCATCCTGGCCCAATACGCAACAGAAAACAAACTGGTCACCCAGATGGGCATCCAGATTCACTCCGAAGGCGTCTACCGCAGTACGGTCAAGCTGATCCAGAGCGGCATCATCGGCAAAATCAAGGAAGCCTACTCCTGGTGCGGTAACCGCCATTGGGGCTCCAATGACCCGCGGCCGACCGGCTCGGACCCGATCCCCTCTTCCCTCAACTGGTATCTCTGGCTCAATACGGCCCAGGACCGCCCCTTTGTAAAAGATATCTACCATCCGAGCAACTGGCGTAAGGTGCAGGATTTCGGCACGGGTATCTTCGGTGATATGGGTTGCCATATCTTTGACCCGGTCTTCAAATCACTGGGCCTGACCTCTCCGCTCTCCGTTCGCTCCGAGGGGCCGCCGCCCAATGATTACTTCTGGGGCCTCAAGACCGAGATGCTCTATATCTTCCCGGGCACCCCCTATACCGCTGGAGACACCATCAAGGTTCACTGGTATGACGGCCCGGGCGAGCGTCCGCCCAAGGAAATCATGGAGCTTGTCCCGGGTATGCCGACTCTGGGCTCCATCTTCATCGGCGAAAAAGGCCTCCTGGTGATACCGCACATCGGCGCACCGGTTGTCTACCTGAAGGAAGGTGATAAATATGTGGAGTTTGAAGATGATGACGAGCTCAAGCGCCTCTCATTGCCCTCACAGAACCACTTGCATCAGTTTGTTGATGGCGTTCTGGGCAACACCAAGACCAGCACCAGCTTCGACTACTCCGGACCGCTCACCGAAGCTGTCCTGCTGGGTAGCGTCGCCTGCAAGTTCCCCCAAACCACCCTCCGTTGGGATGCCGCAGCCATGAAGTTTGACCTCGCCGAGGCCAATCAACTGGTCAGGCGCAAGTACCGCAGTGGCTGGGATGTAAAAGGTCTCTAATCGTTGAACCGAAGGGAGTGACTGCCGGTGCAGCCTCCCTCACAAACCACAATGAGCCGTGAGTTAGCGAAGAGTTAACAGCGGCTCTTTTAATTCGCACTATGTTTAAAAATTTGGCGGGAATTGAAATCGGAGGCACCAAGCTCCAGATGGTCATTGCCGATGAGAAGGCCCGCATCCTCAACCAGTACCGCCTGGATGTCCGCAAAGAGCTGGGTGCCGAAGGGATTCGCGCCCAAATCGGCCGCCTGCTCTCTGAGTGGCGGCGCCATCACCTCCAGCTTGCAGGAATCGGCGTCGGCTTTGGCGGTCCGCTCAACGTGGAGTCCGGCCTCATCATCTGCTCACATCAAATTGAAGGCTGGGAGCGCTTCAACCTCAAGGAGTGGATTCTCTCGGTCTATGGGTCAACCTGCGTCCGAATCGAAAACGACGCGAACACCGCGGCATTGGGGGAAGCCCGATGCGGGGCCGGCAAGGGGGCCAACCCAGTCATGTATGTGACGCTGGGCAGCGGTGTGGGCGGTGGCGCCGTCGTGGATGGCAAAGTTTACCATGGAGCTGAGCCGGGAGAAATCGAAATTGGCCATATCCGGCTCGATAAAGAGGGGCGCACCGTGGAAGGTTCCTGCTCCGGCTGGGCGGTGGATCAAAAAATACTCTCTTCCATTCAGGAAAAACCTGATACCCGTCTGGCACAACTCTGCGCAGCTCTCCACTCCAAACAGGCGGCAGCGCTCCTGCCTGCCCTGGAAGAAGGCGATGAGGAGGCTCTGAGAATCCTCGACGAAACAGCCGATGACCTCGCTTTTGGCCTCTCCCATGCTGTCCACCTCGTCCATCCGGAGGCGATTATCCTGGGGGGCGGCCTCTCGCTTCTGGGTGAGCCGCTGCGCCGGGCCGTTGCAGAGCGAATTCAACGCTATATCATGCAGGCCTTTCAACCCGGTCCCGATATCAGGCTTGCCCAGCTGGGTGAGCAGGCGGTCCCCATCGGCGCTCTGGAGCTGGTCAGAGATTGCTGCTAATCTGCTGCTAACCCCTTCCTGCCACTACAAGCAAAAAGGCACGATTCAAACCGTGCCTTTTTCGTATATTTTTTTCAGTTAGAGATTAAACCTCTTCACCGGAGATATCTTCTCTGGTTACGGCTTCAGTCTCTGCTTTGGCGGACTTGCGTTTGCGCTTTTTCTTCTTACCGCCGCTGCCAGCTTCACCATCACTGTTTCCGGCACCGTAGTACTCATAGTAGTCATGGTAGTAATAGTAGCTGTCACTGCCCGAAACATAACCACGGTTGAAGACCAGTCCCATCAACGGTGCCCCGCGGCTGCGCAAACGCTTCAGGCACTCCCGCGCATAACGCACGGAGGTGTAGGCACCACGCACCACAAAGAGAACTCCATCAACTTTACGCGCCAGGTTGCTCGTATCATCGGTCGCCAAAAGAGGTGCAGAATCAAATACGATATAATCGTACCGCCCCTTCATCTCGTTGAGGAAGACATCCAGAGAAGGTGAAAGATAGAGTTCTCCGGGGCTCTTCTGGAGCTTGCCGCTGGAGACCATATCAAGTCCCTTAATCTCTGTCTTGCGGATGATATCTTTGGCGGAAACCTCCTGCCGCAAAAGCTCTACGAAACCGGGAGTGGACGGCAGGTCAAACTTGCTGCAAAGATGACCGCGGCGGATATCGCCATCGACCAGGAGAACTTTCATGTTACCTGCTGCCAGCGAGACCGCCAGATTGGCCGCCACCGTCGATTTGCCTTCAGCCGGCACCGAGCTGGTCACGCAAATCGTTTGAGGCACCTCCCCGTCCGGATAGGAAAAGACGATGGATGAGCGCAGGTTACGGAAAGACTCAACCAGTGCGTGGCTATCCGGATTTTCTTCCGAAAGCAGATGAATATCATTATCTTTTTGGAACGCCTTGATCTCGGGTATCTGCCCCAGTACGGTCTCCGTGAACTGGTCACGCATCTCCCCAATCGTCCCGAAGGTATCATCAAAAAGGTCGATCAGGTAAAGCGCCACAATCCCGAGGAAACCACCCGCAAGCAGACCCAGGAGAAGCTTGAGCTTCTTGTGCGCCACCGATTTGGCGACTGAAGCATGGTCCATAATGTTCAGGCTCTCATTGCTCATCACCTTGCTCAGGTCGACAGTCCGGAGCATCTCGGAGAGCTTCTGGAACATATCCTGTTTGCGGACCAGGTCCTCCTGCATATTGGAAAACTCCACCAACATCTTATCGGCCGCGGAGGCCTGCTCTTGCATCTTATCAAAATCAACCTCAAGCTGCTTGACCCGAATTTCCAGGGCGTCACGCTGCGAAGTGATAATACCCATGGCCAGGTCTCTGAAGCTGTCGACCACCCGCTGCAAAGCCGCTATCTGCTCATCAAGCTCACGTATCTTCCGGTGGGAGTCGCGCAAAAACTCCGAGAGGTCCTGCCGGTTGGACTTCAGTTTTTCAAGCTCCTGCAGGCTCTTGTAATACTCAGCCTGAGGCTTGGACAGAGCCGACGACATCTCCGTACCGACATCGCCTCCCACGGCACCGGCCGCCATGCTGGTCCCGGACTCGCGCATGACCGCTGCCTGGATTTGCTCAGGCGTCATCTGGTTGAGCGCATCGAGCAATCGCCTGGTGCGGTTCAGCTCCATATTGATTTCACCCAGCTCTTTGGCCCGGCCCGAGCCAACCTGCTCAAGCATCACCACGTTGTTGGTGGCGCGAAAATTGGAAATCCCATCCCGAAGACTCTGAATTTCTATGTCCAGCGTCGCCAGTTGGTTAGTGAGCGATTCAAAAGTGGTCTCTGAAGTCTGCTGACGCAGCTCACGCTTCCAATCCAGATAGGCTTGCATGACCTCATTGAGGTAGACCTGGACCAGTGCAGGGTCCTCTCCGGTGGCCGTCAGGGTCAAGGTCTGGTTGCGAAGTCTGTCACGGGAGCTGAAATCAAACATCTTCGCATTCGGGTTGAGCGCCAGCCGCTCCTCCCATTCTTGTTTGATTTCCGGGTGTTTCTCGATGAGCTTATCCATGGCACGCATCTGAACCAGCCGGCTTTTGAGCATCTCGCTCTGGGTACCCATGAAGTTTTGAATTTCATCAGAAACCAGTTTCTCGGAAATCGCCATCCTCTGGGCCATCACCATCTTGCTCTCAGACTGGAAGGAGGGCGGCGACATCGTCACATAAACCAGACCGGCGGCAACACCCAGAATAATGCCCAAAATCATCACCCACCAATGCTTTTTCAGCAGTATCTTATAGCGGTGCACCCGCGCCATCACCATGCTGGCGATGGAAAAACGGTCCTCCTGCATCTGCGGTTGCAAGCCTCTGATATCTCTGGGCCCCTTGGGGTCTACTTCTCTAGAATCCATGTTACTCTTTGTAGCTAATAAGTACGAATAAGATCGGGTTCACGGTCGTTTTTATCTGAAGAAGCTTTGCGGCACGTAAATCTGGTCTGCCGCCTGAATGTCCATATCTTCTTCCAGAGCGCCTTCTTCCACTACTTTTTTGACGTTGATGTTAAAGGAGCGGCGCTCGCCATCATCCATCACGCGGGTCAATTTTACTCTTCTCAGGTTGGCAAAGTCGGTCCCGCCGCCTGCTTTGGCGATGGCCATGGCGACCGTGTAGGTCTCGCCAGGCAGAAGCTGGTAGAGCCCCGGAGTCTTCACATAGCCCTGGACGCTAAAGGTGCCGATATTGGTATAGGCGATTGTGGAGAGGCTGACGCGGACAGTAGCGCGCTTATAGTGAGTGTTTTCAAGCTCTCTTTTGACGTCAAAAGCGACCTCGCGGCAGGTCTTGCCCGCAGCTTTGATCAAGCCTTCATAGTAGGGGATGACCAGGTCGCCCGAGTCGGTCACTGTCAGTTTGATGGGCTGGTCGCGGTCTTCAAATACCTGGTAATCAACAACGAATCCCTTTTGCAGTTTTTGGATATCATCCAAAGTGTTCATGTCCAGCAGGGGTGGAGAGCGGAATTCATTCGTATTTCCAGCCTGGGCCTGCGCTCCGGCGACAAAATGGAACATGCAGCAAAACAATAAAAACATGGCTGCGTGTCCCGTTATTTTCTTCATATTTTTCATTTTCTTTTTTTGTATAAATTTTATCTCACCTTTAGAAAGTATATTGAATCCCCAGCATCACCTGGTGCACATCATAATTGCTATAAGTTGCATTATCCCTTTCATAAGAATAGTATGTGTAGCGCAGCGAGGGCTCCCACCGTTTCAGGAAAGTATAAGCAATTCTGATACCACCTCTATAGTATGTGGAATTTTCTGTATTACGGCCGCGGTACTGAATACCAGTCTCCTTATAAAAGTTGATGGAGCCGTAAATATCAATCGCGAAATCCCGAATATAGGAGAAGCGTATATTATCGTGGATGGAGATGACCTCCTGGTTATCAGAGTTCCAGCTCAGACGGTTATCGCGCCGAACCCCCAGGGTGTTATACAGCCAGGGGGTAAAAAGATAATCGACCTCTCCATAGGCATACCAGTCATTCACATTATCGGTGACCGGGTCATTGTCGTTTGCAAAGAAGGTCGCGTAGTTATAACCGGCCCCCGCCCTAAGCTTGAGCCGTTTGCCCGGCTGCATGGCAAAGAAGGGGCCGACATCAATCCTGAACTGGTCATTGAGGCTGTTGCTCTTGCCATGCTTGGAAAAGAAATGGACAGGGTCCTTGACTTCCAGCCCGGTCTGCATGCGCGGGGTGATGAAATAGGTCACCGACTGGGAAAACAGGCCCGAATTGCGGTCCATATACTCATAACGGCTGCTGTTGGAGTGGAACCACTGCCAGTCAAAAGAGCCCGTAAAGAGAAAAGCGCCTGTATCCCAACTAACTTCCCCACCCAGTTTATTGTCATAGCGCCCAAAACGCACCGATTCCAGGTCGACAAAGTCTCCGCCGGATTCAACCGTATAAATCGAGTTGATATCCTCCTGGTAAGAGAAGGATTCCCGGAGCTTAATATGAGTCTGCCCCACGAACATGTGGTAGGCAAACTCCGAGTCTGGAGAGATCAGCGGTGAGTAGGTGTTGATCTCCGTGTTTTTGGTATAGAGATCAGTCCCGATTCCCAATGTAAAATCGATACTGTTAAAATCGGAAACCGCACGGTAGAAATCAAGCTTCACCTCCGGACGCAAGATGATATCATCCTTGCTGCCGCCACCACTGGGGCGCGAAGAGCGATAGACGTTGCTGTTATATTCAACGTCTATTCTGGGCCGGATACCAAAATTCCATTTGTCCCAGCTCAGAAAATGCCCTTCCTTCGTTTCAGTCTGGCCCCGAAGTATCGACTCAGCCGCGGCCTCACCAGAGGTGGAGCGTTGCCGAGAAACCTGTGCCTGGAGCCTGGCCGTGGCTGCCGGACCAAAAATTAAAGTCCCCGCAACACAAGACAACCCCACCCCTTTGAAGAAACGGATTTTATTTAAATTATTTTTAATCACCGCTCAACCGCATATAAACCGGCGCAAAAGGTAGTTTTACAGGAACCGGCTTTAAATTCAACAAGATTTTTAGGCGCTTTTGCCGAGCTTTCCCAAAATCTCCCCCGGATAAAGAAGTGACAAAATGACCAACGAAGCCTATACTCAGAGATGAGAAGGACTAGTTTTGTCCTGTAACCCTAAAAAACTATGCGATCAGATACCATTAAAAAAGGATTCGAGCGAGCTCCTCATCGCTCCTTGCTCCGTGCGACGGGTGCCATTTTATCGGAAGAAGATTTTGATAAACCCTTTATCGCCATTGCCAACAGTTACATTGACGTTGTGCCGGGCCACGTTCATCTCAACGAAATTGGCCAGCTGGTCAAGCGCGCTGTCCGTAAAGCTGGAGCCGTTCCTTTTATTTTTAACACGATCGGTGTGGATGATGGGATCGCCATGGGCCACAGTGGAATGAAGTACTCGCTGCCCAGCCGTGAATTGATCGCCGACTGCCTGGAGACGATGCTGCGCGCACACTGCTTTGATGGAATGATCTGCATCCCCAACTGCGATAAGATCGTGCCTGGGATGTTGATGGGCGCAATGCGCGTAAACATTCCGACTATTTTCGTGAGCGGCGGCCCGATGGCGGCCGGAGTCCTGCATAGAGACTCAAAAGAGACCCCCCTGTCCCTGGCCCAAAAGGCGGGCGACCTCATCACCGTCACCAAAGGCGTGGGAGCCAAACAGGCCGGCCAGATCACCGAGGCTCAGTTGGAAGAGATAGAGCGGCTCTCCTGCCCCGGCTGCGGCTCCTGCTCGGGGATGTTCACGGCCAACAGCATGAACTGCCTCTGTGAGGCTCTGGGAATGGCGCTGCCGGGCAACGGCACGATTCTGGCCACCTCCAAGGAGCGCGAGGCACTCTACCGTCTGGCAGCCAAGCAGATCATCCGCCTGGTTGAAATGGACCTCAAACCGCGCGATATCGCGACTTTGGAAGCTTTTGACAACGCTCTGGCGCTCGATGTCGCCATGGGCGGCTCCACCAATACCATCTTACACACGCTGGCAATCGCCCGCGAGGCAGGTATTGATTACGACATTGCGAGGATTGACGAAATCTCCCGCCGCGTCCCCTGCCTCTGCAAGGTTTCGCCTTCCTGTGACTATCACATACAAGATGTCCACCGTGCCGGAGGTATCCACACCATTCTGGGTGAACTCCGCCGCATTGACGAAGCCACCGGCTACATCAACGGCCAGTACGTCCGCGCCGAAGAACCCGCACGGCCAATGATCCTCAACATCAAGACCCAGACCGTCACCGGCAAGACGCTGGGCGAAAATATCGACGACTGGGATATCCGCTCAGGCCGCCGCTTGCGCGAAGCCGAAACCGTCCGCTGCTCCGGCGCCTGCGCTCAGGCTGATTCAGATGGCAATCTGAGCAATCGCCCCTCCGAGTTCATTCAGGGTGACCCGCTGGGCCTCCTGCTCTGGCGCGTCGCCGCCGCCTGGAACCTGGCCGATGCAGCAGCTTTCACCGCCATTCTGGAAGAAAAGGGGCAGGTGAAACTTGGTGCCGACAAGGACAAGATTTTCAAAGGCGAAGCCAATATACTCACTGGCATGGCAGAATACCTCAAGGAGCACCAGCCCCGCATCCGTGCAGAGCTGGCTGTGGGGGCCAATCAGGCCGCCGCCATATTGCTCTGGAAATACGACGGAACTGAAAAAGAGCGCTTCGGCGTCCTGCGCGGCACACTGGGGCAGCAGAATTGCTTCCGCTCCATCGCGCTTGAGACGGATGCAAGGAGGATCGGCCGCTTTGAGCCTGTCGGCATCGTCCCGTACGATTCCACCTTCCTCTTCGACCCCAAGGATTGCATCCGCGATGCGGCCCATGCCTATTCAGAAGATGGCGGGCTCTCCATCCTCTATGGCCAACTGGCTCCAGAGGGATGCGTGGTCAAGACGGCCGGTATCTCGGATGGCTTCAAAGAGTACTGCGGTCCGGACTTCGTTTTCGAGGGTCCCTGTAACATCTTCGAAAGCCAGGATGAGGCATGTGAAGGAATTCTGGGCGGCAAGGTGAAGCCCGGCGATGTCGTCATTATCCGCAATGAAGGTCCGCGCGGCGGCCCGGGGATGCAGGAGATGCTCTCGCCCACAAGCTACATTGTCGGAATGGGTCTGGGAGACCAGGTAGCGCTCATCACCGATGGCCGCTTTAGTGGCGGCACCTCGGGCGCCTGCATCGGCCACGTTTCCCCCGAAGCGGCCGAGGGTGGCCCCATCGGCCTCTTGAGACAGGGCGACCGGCTCAGGATTGATTTCCCGAACCGCAAGATTGATATCATAGTCGATGAAAGCGAGCTCCACTCCCGCAAGGCCGAATATAAACCTACTCAACAAGTAGTCTCCGGATGGCTGGCCCGCTACCAGAAGCTGGTGACCAATGCCAGCCAGGGCGCCATCCTGCAATGTTAAAACGTTTCAATAACTGAAATTAAAAAGCACCCCGTGTGGTAATAACCCGCGGGGTGCTATTGTTTTATAAATAAGTGCTAAAAGGACTACATCGAATAGACGTAAAAATGACGGATACCTTTACCCTTTCCAGGATCAGGCTCCGAACGCTTCACGCCATTCATGCTTGATATCGCCGAAGAGACCTGCTGCGGACGGCAGCCTATCTCTTTCGCTATCTGGGATACAGAATAGCCTTCGCCTTTGCTCTTTTGAAGAAAATCTTCAATCAAACCCTGTACCTCCTTCTTGCTCCGACGAGGATTCCGGTGGGAAGAAAAGTGAGTTACTTTTATTCCCTTCAATGTGGGAATCGCTCTAATCTTGAAGTAGGTTGCATCTACATCCTTAAGCACTTCGTCTAATTGCGATCTTTTCTTAGTGAATGTATCTAGTAATTCAATAATCCGGGACCTGATATCTTCCAGGTCTTTGATCAAATCAATGGCTGTAAAATCCATCATCTTAGTTCTCCTGTTAAAAAAGAAGTTTCAAGACTCCTTCGGAATAGTAGTAGCACACTAATCCTCTACTTTCAACCTTTTTTTAAAAAAACTTATCTTTCATTTTCAGAGACTTGAAGTCTACTTCTTTTTTAAAATTCGCCCTTTGTCAAGCTCTAAAAGGCGATTGATGCAGTCGGGTATCTCCCTGGCGTAGTGGGTAACAAAGATAAGAGACGCCTTTATTTGAACAACCGCTTCATCCACCGCTTCCAGTACGCGCGAACGATAAAAAGCATCCAGTCCCTGGCACGCTTCATCTAAAATTAACAATTTTGGCCGGTTCACCACAGCCCGTGCCAAAAGAATCATCCGCTGCTCACCCAATGAGACATCTTCAAAATCAAGGTCAGCGATTGAAGAGAGCCTCCAGCGCTCCAGCCACTCCTCAACCTGCGCCGCCTGCGTCGCATTGGGGAGCGTGTGCAGCCCTATCGAATGGAAGAAGCCGGAGGCCACTACCTGCCGGCAGCTCCAGCCGCCAGGGTAGTGCAAATGCAACTCCGGTGAAATCCAACCCATCCGCTGGCGTATCTGCCAGAGCGAGCGCGTGGAACGGTAGAGCTCCCCCATCACGCGGATGGAAAGCGAGTAGGCCAACGGATGGTCTCCCTGAATCAGGCTCAGCAGGCTGGTTTTACCGGCGCCGTTGGGACCCAGGAGCAGCCAGTTCTCACCAGGATAAATTTTCCAATGGATACGATCCAAAATCTTCTTTTCACCAACCTGGAAGGAAACATCCTCCAGCTCCACCAGAGGCGGCTCGGCAGGGGTGAGGGCTGTTGGCTCGGAGAGTTTGAGCTCTGGCCGCGGCTTCGATGGCGCCAGCGTTTTCTGGTGAAGCTGCACGGCAAGCGGATGAGCCAGCATCTCTTCTCTTGGACCTTGCGCCACGACTCTCCCCGCATCCAACAGGAGCAGATGCGTCACCGGCTCCAGCAATTCATCGGGTCGGGCCAGAAGCGTAAAAATCGGCATCCCAAGCTCCATCAACTGCTTCAAAAGCTCGCGCAACACGGCACGGGTCTGGACATCGAGCCCGCCAAAAGGCTCATCCAGAACCAGGAGCCGGGGCGAATGCAGAAGCGCATTGACCAGAATCATTTTGCGTTGCTCCCCATTGGAGAGATGAAGCAGCTTGCGCTCCAGCAGCTCCGGCTCCAGATGCATCCAGCCGAGGAACTCTTGCCGCTTCGCTTCAAAAACCGCGGGCTCCACTCCGCGATGGCCGATTTCAAAGGGGTTAATCTCCTCCACCCGTTGGCGTGAAAGAAAGGCGTCAGCCGT
>JAGVTF010000105.1 GCA_019136955.1 Verrucomicrobiota bacterium | reverse complement strand
CGCAGTGAGCATTGTCACACCAACCGTCACCCACTTTGAACTGGCCAAAACCGCTCTGAACGCCAACAAACACGTTTTGGTGGAAAAACCGATGTGTGATTGTGCGGATCAGGCTTATGAGCTGGTGACATTGGCACAAGAGCGCGGCTGCGTGCTTCAGGTGGGGCACGTGGAGCGTTTTAATCCCGTTTTTGGATATCTTAAAAAAGCAGCACCGGACCCGCGTTTTATTGAAACCCATCGTCTGAGTCCATATCCGGCCCGTAGCACGGACATCGGAGTTGCGCTGGACCTGCTCATTCATGATCTGGATGTGGTCCTTGCTTTTGTGAAGTCTCCCGTCCTGCATGTGGATGCTGTTGGTATTCCCGTCTTGAGCCAATCAGAGGATATTGTGAATGCTCGCATCAACTTTGCTAATGGATGCGTTGCCAACATGACGGCCAGCCGTGTGAGCCCAGAGCGGATGCGTAAAATTCGAGTTTTCAGTGGTGGCCAAACTCCCTGCTATCTATCTCTGGATTACCGCCAGCAGAAGGGATATGTCTACCGTATGGCAAGGGAGGATGAAAAAGAATCAAACATCTTCAAAAAACTTTTGGCCGCTGCGACTCCGTCTTTGAGTAACTCCTCCATTGTAAGCGAATTTGCCGGCAAGAAGATCGTCCGAGAGCCGGCACCAATTGAAAAAGAAGAACCTTTGAAGATGGAGCTGGCGAGCTTTGTAGAATGCGTAAAAAACCATTGTGCTCCGGTGGTTTCTGGTGAATCGGCCTGTAGAGCTTTGGATCTGGCTTTTGAAATCACACGCCAGATACAGGAAAAGATGAACAAAACAATAGGTGCATGAATAGCCTTTCTCTGATGTTCATTGCCGGCGAGGCCAGCGGAGATGCTCTGGCAGCCGAGCTCCTGTACCAGATTCGTAATAAAAGCCCTGTCCCGATAAAAGCTTTTGGGGCAGGAGGGGAACGGCTGAGAAGCGAAGGTGCCGAGCTCTCAATTGACCTGACCCAACATGCTGTGGTCGGATTGTGGGAGGTTTTGAAGCATTATAAAACCTTGAAAGGTCTTTTCATGAAACTCCTGGATGAGGCCATTGAGAAGCGCCCTGAAATCGTAATACTGGTAGACTATCCGGGGTTTAATCTGCGCTTTGCCAAAGCGCTTAAAAAACATATTCGCAAGCGCACCGACTCTGACTGGAGCCCTAAAGTGGTTCAATTTATTTCCCCACAAATCTGGGCCTGGCATGAAAGCCGGATACATCAGATAGCGCGCGATGTGGATATGATCTTGAGCATCTTTCCCTTTGAAAAGGAGTGGTATCAGCAAAGAGCGCCCGGCTTAAGGGTAGAGTATGTGGGGCATCCACTGCTGGACCGCTACAAGGAGTATGCTTCACGGGTAGGGGAGAGGGTTCCCACAGAGCCCTACCATGTTTTATTTCTTCCCGGCAGTCGCGAAAAAGAACTGAGTCGCCATCTCCCAGTGCTGGCAGAAGCCGCTCCTGTAGTGGCTGCTGCCTTGAACGTCAAGTTTCGCGTAGTGCTTCCAGATGAAAAGCTCCAGGATTTGGTGGAAAGATATTTCCCAAAAACAGATGTTGAGATTTGTACTCGCAAGCTGGCGGAGTCTCTACTCTGGGCCGATGTCGCCGTTGCCTCATCTGGGACCGTAACGATGGAGTGCTCTTACTTTCAGGTGCCGACGGTTATTTTCTATAAGACCTCTTTTTTCACGGCGTTTTTTGGGCGTCTCTTTATTAAGGTCAAGTGCATAGGAATGCCCAATATCCTTTCCGGTAATCGCCACATTTACCCTGAGTTTATCCAGGGCGATGCCACCGCAGCGAATCTCAGTAAAGCCGTACTGCGGTTCCTGGCCCAGCCGGAAGTGCGCTCTCAAACTCAGCACGGCCTGCGGACAATGCTGGCGACTTTGGGAGGAGAGGGTGCCAGCCAGCGAGCGGCGGACAAGGTGCTGGAGTTATTCGAAGAATGATTCAATGATTTGCTGGATGCCTGAGCCGCTAACTAAAATCACTATAATTGCCAGCGGCACCAGATATCTAATCAGGAAAAGCCAATACTTTTCACCCCAGAAAGGATGTTTGCCGCCTTGCGTTACCTCAGCCAAAACGTTTTTCGGTTTCCACACATAGCCAACCAGAATACAAAGCATCAGGCCGCCTACTGGGAGGAGCATGTTGTTGCTGGTGAAGTCAAAAAGGTCAAAAATATTCATTCCATATACCCTAAACCAACCCAGCGTGCTACCCATTGAGAGCGTACAGAGAGTGCCCAGGAGGGTAATGATAAGCGAGGCAACAATAACGGCTTTGCGCCGCGATAGTTTTCGTTCATCTACGAAGTAGGATACTGGTACTTCTAAAACAGATATCGAGGAGGTCAGCGCTGCGAAGAAGACGAGTAGGAAAAAAAGAATCCCAAAGAAATAGCCTCCCGGCATTTGTCTGAAAATTTCGGGTATAACCACAAAAAGAAGGCCCGGCCCCTGTGCCGGTTCCATTTTAAAGGAAAAAACGGCAGGTAAAATTGCCAGTCCCGCCAAAACCGCTACCAAACTGTTGCTCATGGCAATCAGCCAGCTTGTGCGGCTCAGCGGGGTCTCCTTGCCCAGATAGCTGGAGTAGGTCAGCATGATACCAAAACCAACACTCATAGAGAAAAAGACCTGCCCCAAAGCAGCAATTACTGTAGGGGCATTGATTTTTGAAAAATCTGGTGCAAAGAAAAAACGAACTCCCTCCATAGCGTTCGGTAAAGTCAAAGAGCGGACCACTATCAAGGCCAGTATCAGGAAAAGCAGTGGCATCATGAAGCGGTTCCCCCATTCAATTCCTTTGGAGACGCCACGCCAGACAAAAAAGCCGGTCAGAGCTAAAAAGATAAATTGGCAAAGCAGGGGGTGGAAAACGGAAGCCGAAAAAAGCTCAAATCCTTCTGCTGTCAGCGTCTGAGGAGCAATAGCGGAATAGGCTAAGTAGTAGATCACCCATCCACCAATCATGCTATAGAAGGAGAGAATCAAAAAATTAGCCAGGATTGCCATGGTGCCGACAAAACCAAACTTGGGATGGATGGAGCGAAATGCGCCATAGGGACTTGTGCCGGCATACCTCCCCAGCGCCTGCTCCGCAATGAGCAGGCTTACCCCCACAAAAACTACCATCACCAGGTAGAGCAGCACAAAGGCGCCTCCACCGTTCATTCCTGTCAGGTAAGGGAATCGCCATAAATTACCTAACCCTACGGCGGAGCCTATCGCCGCAATAGTGAAGCCGTATGTTCCAGACCAGTTTCCTCGAGCACTCATAAAAGCTCCTTGAGTTATCCACGCTTGCAGCATACACGTCAAGAAAAAGAACTTCCACATACAGGCTATGGCAAAATATCCAGCTCAAAAGTTGATGCTTTGAATAGAAGACTTCCCCCTCGGTGATAAACCGCAAGTAGCTTATGAAAAAATCTCTGCCGCAACATTTTTGGAATGCACTCATGGTTATGAGACCAGTGTCTTGAGCACTGAATCGTAGAGGGTAGAAGAACTTTACACGAAGCATCCACCATACCTTTACTTGCCGGTTTATG
>JAGVTF010000259.1 GCA_019136955.1 Verrucomicrobiota bacterium | reverse complement strand
CGCAGCCGCTATAAGTGCTAGTGTAGAAGTTGTTTTCATGATTTTAATTTCGTTATATATGGAAAGCTCCATGCCTATTCTCATGCAGATCTTTCTTTTTTTCCAGCAAAAAATGTTTTCTCAACTCAGTGCACACAAGTGATTGCATTGATGCCTCTTTCTGGTGTATAGTTGTCCGGAGATGAGGGCGAATTATAGGCGAGCTTTAAAAAGGATGCGGATAAGCACAGCAGCACGGATAACCCTGGCTACACTTTTAGTTTGTGCACTCTCGAGTTTTACAGTTATTTCACTGGCTCAAGTGTACATCCCCCTGTTGGCTGCAGAAGAGCCAGCTCCGGCCCCAGAAGAACCGGCTCCGACTCCAGAGGAACCAGCTCCAGCTCCAGAGGAACCAGCTCCGACTCCAGAGGAACCAGCTCCAGCTCCAGAGGAACCAGCTCCAGCTCCAGAGGAACCGGCTCCGGCCCCAGAAGAACCGGCTCCGACTCCAGAGGAACCAGCTCCGACTCCAGAGGAACCAGCTCCAGCTCCAGAGGAACCAGCTCCAGCTCCAGAGGAACCGGCTCCGACTCCAGAGGAACCAGCTCCGGCTCCAGAAGAACCGGCTCCGACTCCAGAGGAACCGGCTCCAGCCCCAGAGGAACCAGCTCTGGCTCCAGAAGAGCCTATTCAAGCCAAACCCATTCTGATTTGGCATACCAACTCTCCCTTTCACTCCCTCCCCATTGCGAACGTAATATTAGGCTGCGATACTAACAATTCAGAGGCTCTTTTTGAAATGGGGCTTCGGCTTTACGGTAGCACTACAGATAAGGCTGAAATCAAAAGAGCGATTGGTTATATAGAAAGAGCTGCCTATGTCGGGTATCCAGAGGCTCAGCTGTGGGTTGCGGAGCACTACGAAAGCGGTAAAAGCTATCCCAAGAACTATCGCCAATCCTATCTCTGGTGCAAGAAAGCAGCAGACCAGGAGCAACCCCGTGCTCAATACTTTCTTTCCCTCCTCTACATTGCGGGCAGAGGGGTGTCTGGCAATAGCGTTCAAAGTGCTTACTGGTGCTCTCGATCTGCCGATAATAAATACCCTCCAGCCATGACGCGCCTGGGGACGCTTTATCAGCAGGGGCTGGGGATGCCTCAAAGCAAGCGGGAAGCGATCCAATGGTTTTTGCGGGGAGCCATGTACAATGACTCTGAAGCTCAGTACCATTTGGGCCTTTGCTATGATAAAGGGGATGGAGTCCGTGAAAATGCTGTAGAGGCCTATAAGTGGATGAACATATCAGCCTCTCAAGGTAACGCTCAGGCCCTGAGTGCGCGGCAAAAAATCCAAAAGCGTTTAAGCCAACCCCAAATCCAGGAAGGCCAGGAGCTCAGCCTCCAGTTTGCCCAGTTTATCCAAAGTCAAAGAGACCCCGATGACTTGGACCCCCTTGGCGCCAGTCTTCCGGTTGAAAATACAATTTCAGGTTTTTTCATTACCTCCGATGGACATATCCTTACCTCTTGGCAACCACTTGCAAACCATACCGCCATCTATGCCAGGACCGCTTATGGTTACTTCAAAGCTGAAATAGTTTTAGCTGACACGCATAACAACCTGGCGTTGCTAAAAATAGACAATCGTATTCGCTCTGTCTTAAGCGATTCTCTTCTGGCCGAAGATCAGCCCATCCCTACGATAGGCCCCGCTATTCAGCCATTGGCTCTGGCGCCAGAAGCTAAGTTTGCCATGGGTGATCCAGTTTTTACGGTAGGGTTTCCTCAATACGACAGACTTTCCTGGCTGCCCAAACTAAGCGAAGGAAACATAAAGGGGGCTGCAGGTGTTACTGGAGACCCCAGGTTCCTTAAAATCGGCATCTTAATCAACTCTCAAAATACGGGGGCGCCCATCATTACGGCATCCGGAGAAGTGGTTGGTATTTTGAATATTGAAGATCAAAGAACTGGGGCACTATTCAAAACTCAGAAAAAAAACGAGGTAGCATACCGCAATGCGCTGAGGTCTCAATATGCAATGCCGCTCTTTGAAACATTGCCGGAAGTAAAAAACAAACTGAAAAACCCTCCTGAAATTAAGGAGCAAAAATTTGATGCTTCTGTTGCCGAAGCTACAGAAGCCGTAGTCCAAATCATTATCTATTAACTTATTTATGAATACAAATATGAATAAAATGACTCGCCGCTCGGCGTTAAAAAAAGTAGTTGGCAGCGCTGCACTGATGGGCGCAGCTGCCATGAACCCGTTCTCCGCTTTATCTGATGATTCACGCGCGCGACTCAAAGGCAATATCCGCCATTCAGTGTCTGCCTGGTGTTATGGAGGCGTTGGGCTGGAAACACTCTGCAGGTTCTGCAAAGAAATCGGTGTGGAGTCTGTAGAGCTCCTGGACCCAAGCCAGTTCGATACTGTTAAAAAATACGGATTGACCTGTGCCGTCTGTAATGGACCTTCAAGTATTACCAATGGTTGGAATCAAGTTGAAAATCATGAGAAATATCTTAAGGAGTTCGAAGAGGCCATTCAGGTCGTTGCCAAATACGGCTTCCCCAATATTATCACGTTTAGCGGTAATCGCAGAGGAATGTCTGATGAGGAGGGCTTGGAGAACTGTGTAAAAGGTTTGAAGAAACTTGCTCCCATTGCCGAAAAATACAAAGTCACCGTTATCATGGAGCTGCTCAACAGCCAGGGACACAAAGACTATATGTGTGACCATACCAGCTGGGGAGTGGAGATGTGCAAGCAAGTGGGCTCAGAGCGCATTAAGCTACTCTATGATATCTACCACATGCAAATAATGGAGGGTGATATCATTAATACAATAAACAGAAATCACGAATATTTTGCTCATTACCACACCGGAGGCAATCCGGGCCGCAATGAAATCGATGACTCTCAGGAGCTGAACTATCCTCCCATCATGAAAGCTATCGTGAAAACAGGATTCAAGGGATTTGTGGGACAAGAGTTTGTCCCCACCAATCCGCTGCCACTGCGCTCTCTGGCTCAAGCCATCCAAATCTGCGATGTCTAAACTCTAAAAAATCTAACCGAGAGTAGAGAGCAATCTCTACTCTCTTCCCGTTTCCCTCATGAGGTGCTTTGTTCTTTCGTTAATTTCTTTTCTCTTAGTTTCTCACCCTGTTTTATCTGCTGATCTTTTTCTGGAGGCAGAAAGCTTTAATCACAAAGGCGGTTGGGTCGTGGATACCCAGTTTATAGACCAGATGGGTTCCAGTTACCTGATGGCCCACGGGATGGGCCAACCGGTCAGAGATGCCCTAACCAGAGCAAAATTCAAAAAATCTGGGCAATATACTCTTTATGTTCGCACCTATAACTGGACTTCCCCCTGGTGCGATAGTGAGGGGCCAGGAAAATTTCAAGTATCCATAAATGGGCTAAAGCTGGAAAAGGTATTGGGCTCCTCGGGAGAGAAATGGGGATGGCAAAAGGCAGGTTCGCTTTTCATTGAAAAGGGGGAATCGGTAATCCGTCTTCACGATTTAACTGGATTTAACGCCAGGTGCGATGCTCTCTACTTCACCACAGAATCAAATGCGCCCCCTGAAGAGATAGAAAAGCTGACGCAGTTCCGGAAAAAA
>JAGVTF010000221.1 GCA_019136955.1 Verrucomicrobiota bacterium | reverse complement strand
GGTTCTCATCAAGCCATTGAATCGCTTTTTCCATGGCAGCGCTTTCAATCTCAATCTCGGCTGAGCGGGCCAGTGCAAGCCCCCAGAGGACGTAGGCCGTCATGAAAGCATCTGAGCTGCTTTCCTTCCACCAGCCCCAACCGCCATCGCCCTGCTGGCTTTCGTAGAGAGCGCTCAGGGATTTGCGCGTGATTTCATCGAGCTGGGCCAGAGGTTTGCGCTCGCCTGCTTTGGGTGTCGTGATATGAGGGTCGCGACCTCCAAAGAGGCGGGTTTCGATATCAACAGGATTCATCTCCAGTTCCTCCAGAGTGCGCGCAACGATGACGGCAGGCAGGAAGCGGCTCATCGTCTGCTCCGTGCATCCGTAGGGGTAATCGAAGAGATAGGGGAGGGCATCCAGCATGGTCGCGGCAAGGCTCGGGGTGAGCTGCACTTCCATTGAGGTTGATTTGCGTTCTTTGGGCAGGTTCACGCGGATCAGGGCCTCGCCACTGGAGAGCTTGCCCGAGCGGGAAATCCATTTTTCAATTCCGTGCTCATAGACCGGATACGTTTTTTCCATGGCGTCGGCGTAACGGCTGGAGCGCGCCATGACTTTGATTTTAACATCACCCGGGGCCAGGGCTCTGGCGCTCCAATCCACCCGTTTTTCTCCGTGGGGAGGAATTTGGAGCGTGAGCTCCGGTTTATCCAAAATTTGAAGAATATCGACCGAATCAACACCGAGAGTTACCGTGACCGAGAGCTCCTCTTCGCTGTTGTTGTTGAGGACCGCGGAGAGAGTGAGCTGGTCTTTGGCCGTGAAGAAGCGCGGCGCCTGAAGCCGTGCCATGAGCGGCTGGCGGACCTTGACCTCGGCCCGCTGGATGCCGAACTGGTTTGCGCATGATTGAGCGCGGGCGGTGATGCGCCAGGCGGTCAGGTTGTCGGGGTACTCTATTTGGGCTTCGGCGTTCCCCTCCGCATCGGTTTGGATCAGGGGGAGCCAGAGAATGGTGGAACGGAAATCGCTGCGGACTCTTACCTCGCTTTCACCGATCAGCGGCTCAGCGAGTGCATCCAGTGAAAGAGCCTGTTCGCTTTCCTCACGTGCGTAGCCAAAAGCCCCCGCATTATCTGCCATGCTTCTTGAGCCCATCATGGGTGCCGAAGCTGGCATCATCCTGGGTTGGACTCCACCAATACCACCAAGAGCCTTGGCCTGTCCGGACGGGAGGCCGGCCATCGCCTTGGCTCTGGAGAAGTACTCTTCTGGGTTTACCGCAATATCAAAAACGGCATCCTCGTCATACTGCTCCCAGCTTTCACTGTCGCCAGCCTCTTTGAGCTCCTCTTTTTTGGGAAGCAGCTTGACCAGCGGCCTCCAGAGCGAGTGATAAGTTTGCACGGCTTTGTAGCGGAGCTGCCCCAGGAAAAACTCACGCGGGTCTTGCGCATACTCCTGCTGAATGCTATAGACCGATTCATCGGCGACACCCAGGGCCACCTCAGTGCTGAGCGGGTTGCCCTCGCTGTCCAGAGTCCGGATTTTTACCTTGCCGCTATCCCCGGGCTTCTGAGTTTCCGCGCTGGGGGTGAGCTCAAGCTGAATATAATTTTTCTCGGGCGGGACTATTATCTGGGTTTCATTTTGGAACACCTGCGAATTGGCCATCATGGTTGCGCAGAGCCAGGCATTTGGAGCGTAGGCATCGGTAATTGGCAGCTCAATCAGTTTGGCGTCACCGGTGACTTGGATCACTTCCGAATGAAGGAGGCGATCAGCCTCCACGGTAAAGAGAACATGGCGGCCGGGGATGTCGGACTGAACCAGAACCGGCATGGTGCGGCCCAGACGCGCAGTATCCTGGTCCAGAACCAACGTAATGCCCTGATTGCGGATGCCGACGGTGCGGGTGTTTTTATCTGCGGACCAAAGAAGAGTTTCGGTCTTAACAGGCATCCAGGGGATTTTTTCGCCATTGGGCAAAAGCAGAAAATCATCGCTGGCCCATGAGACCTGATAGCAGCCGGTTTTATCGAGTTTGAATCTCAGTTTGGTTTTTCCATCCTGATCGGTTGAAATTTTTTGTGACAGGATGTTTTCGTATCGATAGCCCTGTGTATGGAGCTGCCATGGTTTCTGGCCGAGTTCCTGCGGGGGTGGGAAGTTTTCGTAACCAAGCCGTGTCTTCCAGCTTTCCAGCTCATCGCCTTCCACAAGTTTGCCGGAGGGGTTAAGCCATCTCTCCACCCAGAGCTTGCGTTTGACCTCCAAGCGGCCTTCGATGCTCTGGGGGGTGCCGTTTGCATCCTGAGCCCGAACCTCGATTTCGACATTATCGCCCGGGTGGAAGATATTCTTCTGCGGCTCAAGCTTCACGTAATAGCTCTGGCGGGTGACCTTGACCGAGCCCTGCGCTTGAATCTGCCTTCTGGAGGCGTCCGTCACGCGCGCCTGGATGGTGTATTCCAGGTCCGTTCCGGCCTGACGGGGTGTTTCAATCAGAAGTCTGGCCTCTCCATTGGCATCGGTTTTTAAGGTTTCAGTTTTGACGACCTCTCCCGGGTTGCGCCACCAATTGTAGTTGAAAGATTGATCCATCGCCTCATAGAGCCAGGGGTATTCTCTCTTTTTGGGCCAGAAGTGATGATACTCTTTTTGGCGAACTTCCACTTCCACATCGGCATTGACCACAGGGCCGCCAAAAAAGAACTCCGCTTTGACCAGAGCCTGCACCTGGTTGCCCACGCGGTAGGTTCTGGGGGGCTTATCAGTATCAGATGAGTCAGAAGAGACGGTGACTTTAAACTCGGGCAGTTTATACTCCTCCAGACGAAAGAGCTGAGCATAGCCGATGACTCGCTCACTCTTCTCCGGCAGGAACAGGAGCGTGTACTCGCCCAGCCGCATTTCAGGGGTGAGCTCCAAGGAGGCGATTGCCGAGCCAAAATCATTGAGTTGAAGGGTTTCTTCCTTAACCTTGTTGCCTTGTGGGTCATTAATGCGGTAGATGAGTTTAGTACCGGCAGGAGTCGTCATCTGATCGGTAGAATGAGCGCGGACGATGAGTTTCCACTCCACTTTTTCGCCTGGACGGTAGGCGGGCCGATCCGTGAAAACATAGAAACTCAGATGGGCTCTTTCATCCGGGGCTTCTCTTCGCACCCGTGGAAAAAGAATGGCCGACTGCTCTTCTTTAAGGGCACTTAGGACTCCATAAAAAAAGCCGCTGGGAATGGTCATTTTGGCCAGACCTTGCGAATCGGTCCTGGTCTCCACGGTTTGGGTGGACCACTCCTGCTGCTTTTGAGCTCTAAGGGTGAGTTTCACGTCGGCATCGGCAACCGGTTTGCCGGTGAGCGCATTACAGAGATAAGCCAGCCCCTCGCCCTGGGTGGAATCTTTGAAGATGATAGCGGTTTCGGTGACCAGCAGCAGCTCACGGGAGCTGCGATTGCCGCTACGGGCCTGTAGCAGGTAGGAGCCCGGGGGCAACTTGGTTTCCAGAGTAATGTTGGTGTTGACCTCCGTGTGGTCGCCTGCAGCGGTTCCTTTCAGGGTGGTTTGGTAGAAAGGTTTTTTATCGCCAATTTGGATATGGTCTACAAATGTATTCTGGTAGAGCGGTCC
>JAGVTF010000047.1 GCA_019136955.1 Verrucomicrobiota bacterium | reverse complement strand
GAAGCGCTTCTACGAAAAGGCGAGGCTCAATTCATAGTTACAAGTCCTGAATATTTTGAACGGGATTTGGTTGCGGGGAAAAGGCCTGCCCTGTTAGTCCAGGCTGATGGAACCGACCCTGTTGCTTCCAGTGGTCCTGCCGCAGCAATGAGTGGTATTTTGGAAAATGTTTTAAGACATGATTTAAAAGGGTCACTGAAACATATAGTCCCAGGGAAACCGGCAGTAGAGCTGATCCAGCACCGTATGTACAACCCAGAGGGGTTAACCCGCTATAATATTGTCCCAGGACTTTTGGGGATTGTTCTGACTATGACTGGAGTGATGATGGTCGCCTTGGCTCTTACACGTGAAAGAGAACGAGGCACAATGGAAAATCTGTTGGCAATGCCCGCCAGACCTTTAGAGGTCATGATTGGGAAAATAGTGCCCTACATTTTTATAGGGTATATTCAGTCGGCGATAGTAGTAACGGTCGCCCGAATTTTATTTTCTGTTCCTCTTCTGGGAAGTTTGTGGCTGCTGGGGGGTATCCTTGGTATCTTCATCACCTGCAATATGGTGATGGGCTACGCCCTGGCCACAATTTCCCGGACTCAAATACAGGCAATGCAGGGTACGATCTTGATCACACTGCCGTCCTTGATGCTTTCGGGATTTATTTTTCCTTTCTTGGGAATGCCCGCATGGGCTCAGGCCATTGGACAAATAATTCCAATGACTTATTTTAATCGCATTGTCAGAGGAATCATGCTCAAGGGAAACGGAGTAAGAGAGATTTGGTCTGAAACCTGGCCTCTTTTAATTTTTCTGCTGATAGGCGCAATAATAGCGATTAAATTCTATCGCAAGACAATTGATTAAAAAGAAGCCTTCTCAGTAAACGACAATGATTGCTCCCAGTCTTTCCATACAGGCTCGTAGCCGAGGGTTTTGAGAAAAGCTGAGACTTCTTCAGGAGTTCGATTGTCAGCCACTTCAAACTGTGTAGTAGCTGCTGCATCTTTTCCAAGAGAAGAGGCTTCATGTGTATAGCCACCAGGCTCTGTATGGCTGCCAGCGCTCACAGAAGTAAAACCAAGAGGGAAGAGGCGGTTGCGCATTTGCGGAGATTCACGAGTGGAAAGCGTCATTGTGACGTCCGGAAAAAGAATCCTCAATGCGCAAACCAGCCCTACGAATTGACGATCACTTAAAAGATGCTCAGGCATGAACTCGCCTGCATGCGGGCGCAATCTGGGGAAGGAGATTCCGATTTGTGCTTTCCAACAATGTTTCAATAAGTACTGAGCATGCGCAGCCAGGTAAAGAGCATCTTTTTGCCAGGGAGCCAAACCCAAAAGAATTCCCAGTCCCAGCTTTTTCATTCCGCCATCATAGGCACGCTCCGGTGTTTCCAGACGCCATTTAAAATTGCTCTTGGGACCAGAAGGATGGTACTTAGGGTAGAGGGACTCTATGTAAGTTTCCTGAAAAACGGTGATCCCCGCAGCGCCTGCCTTAACCAGGTTTTGATAATCTTCGACTGAGGCAGGGGCCACCTCAAAGCAGACCTCCGAAAAACGTTCAGCAGCCAGCATTGCAGTTTGGCAGAGATAAGAATTGGAGACCTTAAGCGGATTTTCTGAAGCTACCAGCAACAGACTGCGAAAACCGTGATCGTGCAAGAAAGTCATCTCTCGGTCAACTTCCTCTATGGTGAGAGATTTGCGGTGAATTTTATTGTGGCGGTTAAAGCCACAATACTTGCAGGCGTTCACACATTCGTTGGAGAGATAAAGAGGAGCGAAGAAACGAATAGCCTTCCCAAAACGCTGAATAGTGATGTCATGCGCGCGCTGAGCCATTCTTTTTAGAGCAGGGCCTTCCAGTGCAGCAGGAGAAAGCAATGCCGCAAAATCAGCTAAAGAAGGATGAGCCTGAGACAATGCCCGCTCGACAGCTGCTGTATCAGCATTTTGGGCAATATAACTCAGTTCTTTAATGGGTAAAGATTGGAGCTCAGAATGAAAGGACATGTAGCTTAGATTTTACCGAATGTAAGTGCCCAAAAGCAGACACTTGCTTTTGGGCTGGATATATTTCATCCTTGCCACTCAAAGGCTTTTTATCGACATTCCATTAACTGTCTTTTTTATGTTTAAGAATGCCACAGCAATGCTTAAATTTTTTACCACTCCCGCAAGGGCAAGGGTCATTACGGCCCACAGTTGGATGTCTGCGAACCGGCTGGCGTTTAGCAGGAGGTATGCGCTCCTGGGCAGAAGCTGCACTTTGTTGAACAGCACTATCTCCAACAGGAGCAGAAGTATCATGGACAGTTTGCGCTTTAGAAAGACTTTGTAAAAACTGCTGAAAGGCCATCAAGCTTGAAGCGCTGCGGAAAATGTTATGGCATATCTGAGTTTTTGTATCCAGCATTAGCTTATCAAAGGTTTTGTAAGCTTCTGCTTTGTACTCCAAGAGGGGATCACGCTGGCCATAAGCACGCAAAGAAATAGCGTTGCGCAGGTGGTCCATATGGTAAAGGTGCTCCTGCCATAAGCGGTCAATTGCGCTCAAAATGGTGTAGCGCTCCACACTTTTTAGGGCGTCGGGATCTTCAAAGCTGGCTTTGAGCATATAGGCATCGCGAATCGCTTCGACCAGATAGACTGCCACGGCATACTGATGGGGGCATAGCTCTCCATAAAGAGAGTCTGAAAGTGGTTTTTCAGTAGCCCCGCTGGCAACTTCCTCCAGCATCTCCTTTGTCTGGGAGAGAGGGAAGTGGAGGTTTGCCCAGTCAATTAATTCTCGCAGATTCCAATCCTCCAGCTCCTGATTGGGAAGAGAGCATTTTTGTACCTTTTGGACAACGACCTCCTCCATAACATCCAAAAGACGATCTTGCACATCATCAGAGTGAATAATCTCATTGCGAAATCCGTATACCACTTCTCTCTGCTTATTCATCACATCGTCGTACTCAAGAGTCCGTTTACGAATCTGATAGTGATGTTGTTCAACTCGTTTTTGAGCTGTCTGGATAGATCGATTTAAAAGCGGATGCGTAAGCTCCTGACCTTCTTCTAAGCCGACACGCTCCATTACCTTAATGATGCGGTCCGAGCCAAAAAGGCGCATAACATCATCTTCAAGTGATACGAAGAAGTGTGAAGAACCGGGGTCACCCTGTCGAGCACAGCGCCCTCTGAGCTGCCTGTCGATACGGCGCGATTCATGACGCTCTGTGCCGATGACGTGTAAGCCGCCCAGGCCTGCCACCCCTTCACCCAGTTTAATATCAGTGCCACGTCCGGCCATGTTGGTGGCAATTGTTACAGAGCCTCTTTGGCCAGCGCGAGCAATGATTTCTGCTTCTTGCTGGTGATACTTGGCATTCAAGACACTGTGCGGAATGTTCACTCTGCGCAACATGTGAGAGAGTGCTTCGCTGCTTTCTACAGAGCGAGTTCCCACCAGAATCGGTCGTCCGGCACGATGCAACTCTGTAATTTCACTAACAACGGCTGCATATTTTTCTCGTTGTGTTTTATAAACAGAGTCATTGGCGTCTTTGCGTGCCACGACGCGGTTTGTGGGGATAACTAATACTTTCAGTTTATAAATATCGA
>JAGVTF010000167.1 GCA_019136955.1 Verrucomicrobiota bacterium | reverse complement strand
AAAAGCGGCGAAACTATCAATAACACCTTCTTCATCGTCTCCCTGCCATCTTACTCACATTCAACAAAGTATCAACAATAACCCATTATTACCCAACACAGTTAACAAAAAGCTTGCCATTCTTGTCATAACCAGTCTGGATTACACTAGGATCTGGACAATAAAGTAAACACCTTCCAAGCCCATCTGATGTATATGCTCCTAACCAATAGTCAGGAGCGCAGACTCCTACAGGGTAGTATGTTGTATTACTCGGACACTCATAGTGATAATAATAATAAGGACTCGCAACCGCTGCCATAACCACTCCGCACAGGAGTGCCAATACTAATGATGTTTTTAATGACATAATTTTTTACTTTCCTGGTCAGGTGAAGAAAGGTGGCAACATGCCTTTCTCTGGTCACAATCTCAAAGAAACCTCTTAATTCCCTAAACTCATTATCGAAATCATACTTCCCGGATTAAAAGAGTGCAACGTTTTTATAAAAAGATAGTCTGTTATTCATTGTGGATTCGGTAAGTGCAGCGCTCCTGGAGCCATTGGACATCTTTGTCATCGGAGGAAGTCCAACTGCCGGGGCGTGCCTGGCCTTTGGGAACGAGCGTGGTCGGCTGGACCCATTTGTGGAACTCCACATGCCCATCGGCAAAGGAGACGTTGGCGGACTGGGAGTGGAAGGTGGCCGGGTAATCGACAATCCAGTACGGTTTGACGGTACCTTCTCCGTCCAGGTCGCCGGTGTTGCTCATATCGACGCCGAAGAAGCCGTCATTGATACTGTCGCTGCGTTCATCGAGGATGACGAAAGTGCGGGTTGGATAGCGGATATCATCGATTTTCACGAAGGTTTTATAGGCTTTGTTTCCCCCCTGGGTGAAGGCCGGTTTGCCTTCGCCTATGCGTGTGGGGTTCATCCGGCAATTCATGGAGACGGAGCGGACGTTGATCGATTTATCCGCCGGGCACTTGTAGATTTTGGCGCTTGGGTTGTAGTAGGCCATGGAGGACTGTCTCGGATCGGTCAACAGAGCGGCATTGGTCTGGTCTTCGGGTTTACTCATGGTGCCTGCGACCCAGTTGGTAAAGATACCTTTGCCGTCCTGTCCGTCGGCATTGCTGGGGAGGTTGCCCTGGTAGTCCTCCGCATAAAACATCCAGGCCATCACGAGCTGCCTTGTATTGCTTTGGCAGGCGGTGCCCCAGGCTTTTTGTTTGACCCGCCCGACGGCAGGCAGCAGCATGGCGGTGAGGATTGAGATGATCGCCATCACGACCAGGAGCTCCAGGAGCGTAAAGCCACCCGGGGCGGTTCTGGACACCCTCCCGCAAAGTTTAGAGCCTAAATGGTGGAATCGTTTCTTCATTGTTCTATTTTCCTTTCAGTGAAAGTATCCGTATCGTAGAAGACAGTATACGGCTTTGAACCCATCGGTCAACCTTATTTTTTTGCCCTCGGCACGTGTGCGAAACTGGTAGCGGATAGGGATTTCCACTATACGAATCCCCAGATGCGAAACCTTCATGGTAACCTCCGGGCAAAAACCGAACCGCTCTTCCTCCAGCTCGATTTGCTGAAGCACCTCCTGGCGAAACATTTTGTAACAGGTGGCGCTATCGCTCAGGCGCTGGCCGCTCACCGCATTCACCAGCAGGGTCAAGAGCCTGTTGCCGGAGCGATGCCAGAAAGTGCTGGAATAAGCCCCACCGGAGGCAGGCTGCAGAAAACGGGAACCATAAACCACCTGGGCACCCCGGCGCATCCGCTCCAACAGCCGTCCGTAGTCTTCCGGGTCGTACTCCAGGTCGCCATCCTGGATCAGGATGAGAGGGGAGGCGGCGTGTGGCAGTGCGGTCCGGATGGCGGCTCCCTTGCCGCGATTTTGCGGATGCTGGAGTATTTTGAGGCGTTTGTCGTGTGCAGCCGCCTTTTTCAGTCGTTCCCAGGTGGTGTCGCTGGAGCCATCATCAACGGCAATCAACTGAGCAACAGAAGGTTGTAGGAGTGATCTTCTTAAAATTTCTTCAATCGTTCTCTCTTCATTATAAACCGGTACGACCACGGAGATGCAGCGCCCTGTTAAATGATCGCTTGTCGCGGAGTGTCGTTTTTTCTGGGTGTGCATTTTTTGTTTATTTGTTTTGGTTGAAGGAGTTATCTATAACAAACCGGTACTGTTCTGATTTTCTGTTGCAGGGGTCTCCTTTTCATGGTTCATTGTCGTTTTGGGTGGATCGGTTTTATTCCAGCGGATGGATTTGAGGAGCCAGGGGGTATATCTACAGCCCAGGTCTTCTTTGGCGATCATGGCAAGGAATGCCACCTGGTAGCCGCTCTGGTACACTTTGCGCTGAGGGCCCTTGAAGCGGATTTTACAGCCGTATTCAGTCTTGGTAATACTTTCACGCTCCAGGTATTCCAGACCGATCTTGGCGCGGATTACTTCCGGGTCTGGCTGGGGGAAGTTGGTTTCTCCCTTTTTTGCCATTTCATCGATGAGACTCTGGTTCGGCTCCAGCTCCAGTTCCAAAAACTCGGCATCATGGACAAACACAGAAACAATCTCTTGCGCGCTTCCGTTTTCCTTATTCCAGCCCAAACCGTCAAACCCGGTTTCGTTATTCTTAGGCTGCTTTCTGCGCCAGCAGCTTAGCGCTATATCATGGCTAACCGAAGTACGCCATCCGGGACCATGCTCGCCGGAGAGCAGCGACAATGCAACTTCTACTGAAAGCCAGCCCAGGAAAACAAATCCCCAGAGAATGGCCCATTTGGGTTTCTTTATTCTCCGGACCACCCACTCATAGAAAGCGAAAATGGCCACGGCAAACGCGGGCCCAAAATCGAGCATATAGCGCGAAGTGATGACGGGGGCCCAGAGATAAAAACCGACTAACGGTGCTGCTGCCAGAAAGCTCCAGAGGGCCAAATAGCCCATTCCGTCATCAGGGGAACAGGGTGCTGGGTTATCAGAAGATTCCTCCAGTGGGTTCGGTTTTCGCCTTAGCCAGACCACTGCTCCGGCAGTAAAACCGCACAAGACCAGACCCAGAACCGAGAGATCATAAGTGCGCAAATACGTTTCCCGCCAGCGGAAGGTCGAGGATTGCCCGGGGAATAAATTCTGTTCATACCAATTGCCATTGTTAAATTTCGCCGGCAGAAACAGCATTCCAAAAAGTTCTTTGCCCGCAGAAACCAACGGCTCATCCAGCCAGGGACAGTCGAACCGGGTGGAATACATTGAGCCAAACATCTGGTCGCCAAGCTGTACATTCAGCCGGTGACCAAACTCAAACCCGTCATCAAAGCGCTTCAGGTTGGTCAGGAAGAGCAGGCCGCCGCCCAATAGAAAAAGGAAGGGCCCCCAGAGCCAGGAATAGCCCGGCAGCCCGAGGCGAATCAGGAAACTCTTCGGAGCCGCATCCCGCACGGGATGCGGACGATTGAGAAAGAGCTGCAAAGCCCCTACCAGCATCGATGCGGCACCATAAAATAGCAGAGTGGGACGGATAAAAGCCCCCAGGCCCGCCATGGCGGAGAGGATAAACCACCCTTTTAACCGCGGTTTGCAGATAAACCAGAGCAGGGTCAACGCTTCCGCGATTCCATAAAGATAGGTATAAACAAG
>JAGVTF010000050.1 GCA_019136955.1 Verrucomicrobiota bacterium | reverse complement strand
CGAATCTTCTGGTAAAACTCTTCATCCTGCAATCGTTGCAAAAGAGAAGAAGCTAATGACTCAGGCGTCTCTTCCTCTGAGACTAAGCCGGTCTGGTCCTTCAAAGTGCTCTCTGTTAGCCCCTCTGTGGGATAAACAGCAGCAGGAGTACCCATCGCATTGGCTTCGATCACATTAAGTCCCCAGCCCTCCCGCACGGATGTATGCAGGAGAAAGTGCGAATCTCTCAACAGCTCGTTTTTGTCAGGCTCTGAGAGGTACCCAACGAACTGCACCATCTCTTCCAGTTGCTGCTCAAAAACAAAGCGCTTTAAATCTTGCAAGCTGTCTCCGGTGCCTGCAATTTTTAAGGTCACATTGATCCCTTTTTGCCTAAGAATGGAGGTTGCGCGAATCGCATGATCCACACGTTTATTGGGAGCCAACCTGGATACAAAGACTAACCGCAAAGGCTCTTCCAGAGACTTTACAGGAAGCTGGCTGAGCGCTTTTGTATCTACCCCATAAGGAATTCTGGTAATGGAGCGAACTCCATTTTTTCTCAAGGCGCGTTCCGTAGATTCACATGCTGTCCAGAAAGGCACTTTTCGGTACAGCCAGAGCATCAACCGCTCTTGCTGAGGCCCGAGCACTCCAACTGGAGTCCGCCAACCGTTATAGAAGGTTTTCCAAATTGAACCGAGCACCTCATGAATATAGGCAATACAGCGAGTCTTGCACCACCATGGGGCATACCAGGGAACACCATGGTGCTGATCTATCACAAGGTCAAAAGCAGGCTGACGACAATACCATTTATGAGCACTGATGGCACGGCTCATAATATTCCTGCCTCCCCGCACTACTCTCACCCCATCAATAGTCTCCTCAGGGGAGCAACCATCAAATTCTTCGGAAAACCAAAACACCTCATGCCCTCGCTGTGCCAACGCCGAAAGATAACCCTGGGTTACTCTTTCGGCTCCACCATGCTTGGGATTCTTCAAGTCCCTCCAGTTAAGCATCAGAAACCGCATGAGGAGCTGAATCTTTTATACTTTAAGTTTGGCTTGTTTTCCTGCCTGCAGAAGGTTTTTGTCTGGAAGTTTTAGGAGACTTTGCCCCCTGGGTTCGTGGTTCAAACTCAAACCCAATCCCTTTTCTACTATCCACAACAAGATATGCAGAGAATTTCTTTTTCTTCCTTTGTGAGAAAAAGTCGGTCAATAAATCCGTTTTTCCCCGGGTCAATAGCTTTTGGAACTGTTCTTGAGAAACAGGCTGCTCCAAAATAACTTTGCTCATTCGAAAATTACACTTCTTGCCTTTGGGTGAGCGGGTTTTTTCACAAAGATAGGCATCCTCGGTTTCAAATACATTACCACCACAGTTAGGGCAGATGCCCTGCGGTGTTAAGCTTGAGAAATCTATTTCCGTTTTTGCGGATTTGCGTTCATCTTCTCCAAAATCAAACTCCACTTTCCACTCTTCTTTGTTAAGTTTTAGTGAAGCTGAGAAGGGGCGCCCCATTTTACTGACAAATCCATCCAGTGGGCCCAGTTGCCCTGCCCTGAAAAGCTGGACCATCTCCTCATTTTTCATGCGACGGCCGCCGATAACTTTCCAAGCTGTAAATGAGCACTCTTCACACTGGTATTTTCGGTACTCTTCCAAAATACGCCCCCCACAGCGTGGGCAAGGTGTATCTATCGGTCCAAAATGAACCGGTATTTCTTCCTGGAATCCACGTACCTTATCCACAATAGAAGAGGTCATGGAGCGGATCATCTCCATAAACTCTTCCCGCTCCAGTTGGCGCTGCTCCACTTGCTTTAGTTTGAACTCCCAGTCGCCCGTCAACTCTGGACTGCAGAGCTCGGGCAGCTTCAATCCCCGCAATAAAGTAATCAGGTCAAATGCTTTTAATGTAGGGACGATCTCCTTATCTACGCGCTGTATATAGGTTTCAGTGATAAGACCTTCAATAATGGACGCACGGGTTGCTGGAGTTCCGAGGCCCTTTTCATTCATCGCATCTCTCAGCTCTTCATCTTCCACAAACTTGCCTGCCGTCTCCATAGCTGTCAGGAGGGTTGCTTCTGTAAAGCGAGCAGGGGTTTCGTCTCGCAAGCTTTTAGCTCCAGTTCATCTGTGCTCACTTTTTCATTGGCCAAGACGGGGGGCATATCTGGGTTTTCAGCATTGCCAGACGCCTGGCGCCCATAAACAGCGGTCCAGCCGGCAAACAGCATCACTCTGCCTTCTGACTTAAAATAGTGTTCTTCTACACAGGTGGTCCTGTTTGTAATCAAATACTCGGCTGCAGGAAAAAAGACAGCTAGAAAGCGTCGTGTCACCAGCTCATAAATACGCCACTCATCCGCATCCAGTTTTTTAATTTTCCCCGTCGGGATGATCGCAAAGTGGTCGGAAACTTTGGCGTTATTAAAAATTCTCTTATTTGGGCGTATCCACTTTGATTCTAAAATTTGTTTACTCAGCTCAGAAAAGTCGCTCTCCTGCAAAGAGTGCATGATGGAGTGAACCTCCTTCAAATAATCTTCTGGCAAGGCGCGCGAGTCGGTACGCGGATAAGTCAGCACCTTGTGCCTTTCATAGAGCGCCTGAGCAACCTGTAGGGTCCTGCGAGCCGGAAAACCAAAGCGAGAGTTAGCTTCCCGCTGCAGACTGGTTAAATCAAAAAGCAGAGGGGATAGCTCTGTTTTCTTTTTGCTCTCTTCAGTAACAGTACCGGTTTTTCCTAAGCATTTCTGGAAAATGGCCTCAGCCTCTTCCTTATTCCAAATCCTCTGCGCCCTGCCATCTTTATCTTCAGGCTTTTTAGTAAAATTAGGATCAAACCAGGTTCCTGCATATTGTCCCGCCTGGCAGCCAAAAGTTCCATGAAGCTCATAGTAAGCCTTGGGCACAAAAGATTGAATTTCTTCTTCCCTCTCTACAATCATTGTTAGAGTGGGGGTTTGAACACGGCCCACAGTTGTTTTGAGAAACCCCCCTTCACGGGAGTTAAAAGCGGTCATTGCCCGTGTCCCGTTTATTCCAATGAGCCAGTCGGCTTCAGAGCGGCAGGCGGCTGCAGCGGCTAAAGGGAGCATCTCCTCATCAGTACGCAAACTCTCAAAACCTTTGCGAATAGCCTCTGGCGTCATGGATTGGAGCCAAAGCCGACGAATCGGCAATTTACTTTTGGCATATTGAAGAATGTAGCGAAAAATAAGCTCACCCTCTCGTCCGGCGTCGCAAGCATTAATGACTGAGGATACATCAGGACGCCTGATTAACTTTATCAGCAGCTTAAGGCGAGACTCGGTTTTGGGTTGTGGCTTGAGAGAAAATGTTTTAGGAATGACTGGTAAGTTCGCTAAAGACCACTTGCCTCTGACAGGCTCTACTCCCGGTGGCGGACATATCTCCAAAAGGTGCCCCACAGCCGAACTAATTATCCACTTTTCGCTTTCAAAAAAATCTTTTCCCTTAGAAAACCCACCCAATGCCCCAGCTATATCCCCAGCCACGGAGGGTTTTTCTGTTATCACTAACGTTTTTCCCATACTCTCTTTCTCTAAAACTATTATTTCACTTCTGGTATTAAACGTGACTTTTTATCTAATTTTATATTATTAAATGTGTTAGTAAAAT
>JAGVTF010000072.1 GCA_019136955.1 Verrucomicrobiota bacterium | reverse complement strand
TGCTCGAGCGAAAACTTTATGATTTCGGTCCA
The DNA here is from genome assembly GCA_019136955.1 of Verrucomicrobiota bacterium. Classification (GTDB taxonomy): domain Bacteria; phylum Verrucomicrobiota; class Verrucomicrobiia; order Limisphaerales; family UBA1412; genus UBA1412. The sequence goes on along the minus strand of JAGVTF010000072.1, from coordinate 5,713 downwards.
AGGGAAGTGAGGCAGTGGCCATATCAGTAGGGTCTGGCTTGGGCAAACAGCTCAGCTCCAAGTCAAAATAACTGTCCGTGCTGGCATTGTTGCTCTGATGCACCTCTACAGAAATAACGTTTTTACCCAAGGTGAGCATTTTCGAAGAAACTTCATAATCAAAAAACGCATCCTCGTTTGGTGCGGAGACATTCTCTGATGAAAGAGTTAAGTAAGAAATATTTCCTTCGGGCATATTACTTCGGAGGATTTCTACGCTATTCAAATACACTACTGCCCCATCATCACGGTTCAAAGAAATATTCAGTGCTCCAATTCCATCCAGTGAATCCAGATTAAATTCGTGGCGATAGTAATAAGTGATAACCCTGTTGCCTCTGGAGTCTGTCTGGGCAACGGCTGTATTGACCGGCACACGAGAGCCAAAGCCCAGGCGCGCTTTTCCGGTTTTCCAATTGCTGTCGTTATAGCTCAAAGTTTTCCAGTTCCAAATAAGAGTGGTGGGAGGGACGGACCCCGCATCGTAGTAACGCCAATTCGATTCCTTGGAGATAAGAGTTTTTTCAACATAGAAAGGCTCACCCTCTTCGCCACCCAAAGAAACCCGTATGGCATCCGGATGAATCCCTCCACCTGGCAAGCGTGGGTCTACCCCATTAGTCGTATAGTAAAAAGTACTATTGGCACTGAGCGTGCAGCTTTGGCTGGGATCTACCAGACCTGAAGACAAAGAAGAGACAGGGGCTGAAATGGAGGGAAACCATCCCTGGCGTTTGAACTGCTCAAGAACGATCTCTGTGCGTTGTGGAAAATACGTCTTAAAAAGATAGTTGCAGGCATTAAGCCAGGTTTCGCGCGTACGCAGGGTGCCGTGCGCGGCCCCCCAGCGCGCACTTTCGGCAACCACCACATTATCTATTTCGTTCATACGGGCTCTAAAGCGCTGCGCGCAGGGCTCTGGCGTCAGGACACNNNNAAAAACTGCTCCTGCGCCAGGTCAGCAAAACGCATTCTGTACTCCGGATGCTCTGAAAGTTTTTGATGAAGCATCATCGGCTCAAACTGAGAAAGCCCTGTACGGTTCCACCCTTGAACTGTCAGGTCATAGTCCACAGGCGTGTTTACGCCCAGCGTGTGTTCTGAGTCATGACGAAACCATTTAAATCCATCTGGTTTTTCTCGGTTATAGAGGGCAAAAAGGTTATTGGGTCCATTACCAAATAGAGAGAAAGGAGAATCCCAGTCAGCTGTGTAATAAACATTCAGCATCAGCTTAATCAAGTTATCCTCATCCAATAAGACAGGGTAGTCCGGGTTTCGGGTTCCGTCAGGGTTAAGCCCTTTCACACGGTAATAATTATCGCTGTACTCATCCAAATAGCCTTGCGAGGTAATCGAATAAAACTCCCTGTAAGCATCCATAGTGCCATCTGTTGCCGAGTTGGCATGGATGCAGTCCCAATCCTTTTGATCACCACCCAGATAGGTTGAGGCATAGTAAGCATCTACCCTTTCCTGCGTTTGATAAAGGCCCCAGTAAACGCCATTAATAAAAAGGTGGTAGTGTCTGCTTCGAGTATAGGGGACATCTACTTCTCCTTGTAAATCTCGGGAGAACACCTCACGAACAAAAGTGCACTTGTCGGAGCCGTTACATGCCCAGGAATAATTTTGGGCCGTTCGTAAGTCTATCTGCGAAAACTCACTTGCGCCCTCCTCTTCAAACAAGGGGTACTTCAATGAGCTTTCTCCGTAGCGTCCACGGAAATAAACCTTAAATGAATGCTTGGGGTTTTCTGCTGTACGGCTAAACCCACCCCGAATTCTGAGGCCGGCGTTAATTTGAAATCCATCCTCGCTTTTAGGTTTGATTAGCTCCATGGAAACCGGCCGCTCCCACTCAGATCCTCTGCCATAAGCATTTACATAAATTCCAGTCTGCGCATTGAACAAATTTCTCAAATCCGTAACAAGCGAAATCGTATCAATATCGCTAAAAGAATCCCGTAGCCTGCCGGAATAGAGACTGTTTTGCACCACAGCAGGATTCATCCCATAATACATACGTTGATTATTCACCCTCTGGGCAGGCCAACCCGGCGGAGCTGTGGAGGACTGGGTGAGCACGTCATCTAAAAAAATCCAACTGCCACAAACTATTTCGGAACTGACAAATCCTGACTTGTTTGCTATTGCCTTCAAAATTGTTGTTTGGCTTATTGCTATCGGCTCTTCATATAACATGCCCGACATTTTTGTCGGATTGGTGCCGTCAAGCGTATAGCGTATCTGAGCCCCCTCTTCAGCCAAAAGCTCCAAAACAAAAGGCTCAGTGTAATAACCGTGCTTGTGACTGAAAATTACTTTGTCCAGGCAAGACTCTACCGGCAACGTGGCATTTATCCTTCCCGGTGTCGGAATTTCGAAGTAGTAGAAGCTGTCTGGGTCACTCCCAAGTCTCTGGCTATAGCCATAGGAGACATCTACCCGCTGTGCAGGATACTCTGGTGCCAGTTCATGAAGTATCGTTTCTCCATCGGGTGCAATCAGCCCAAGGTATTCTCCCGATTTGGCGAGATTAAAATTCGTTTGAAAGGGTCCATCCACGGGAGAAGGTTCATCAGAGTCATTTGCATAAACAAGGAGGTAACCTTTGGCAGGAATCATAACGGGAGACGGGAACTGCCACTTTTGCAGGCGCTTGCTGTTATCACTCAGATAACATCCCCCAATATTCACTGCTACAGGGGCATCATTATAGAGTTCAATCCAATCACAATACTTACCGCTGGGGTCCGTCACCCCTTTGCTGCTGGAGGCCATAATCTCATTGATGCGAACCAGCTCTAGCTGCCCCCAGCAACGGTCTGGCAAAAGTATAAAAAAGAGTGAAACAATTCCTGCAACTACGATGTATGACTTCAAAATCTTTTGCATTTCTTTAACCTCATCCTGCTCTAAGTACCTACAAAGTTTACGATACCAGAAACAGATTGGTACCATTGAGCACCTGTTTCTATATTTAATGGTTCTCTTATCAAATGATCTCTACAGCACATTTGGGCATTGCCTCCAAAAAGCGACTACCGTAAAACTTGCTCAATATCCGGCTGTCCAGGACAACCACAATTCCATGGTCTGACTGCGTGCGAATCAACCGTCCGATTCCCTGCCGAAACTTGAGGACAGCCTCTGGCAACGTGTACTCCATGAAAGGATTGCCGCCCCGAAGGCGTATCAATTCCAGACGCGCTTCAGTCAAAGGATGGTCTGGAGCCACAAAAGGCAAGCGGGTAATTATAACGTTGGAAAGGGAGTTCCCAGGGACATCAACTCCCTGCCAGAAACTATCCAAACCAAAAAGAACGCTATCGGTATTTTTACGAAATTTATCCAACATCGCTGAACGGGGTAAGCCCATCCCCTGAACATAAAGCTCCAAATCCAGTTCCTCAAAGAAGGGCTCCAGTTCCTCCGCCACTTTGCGCATAAGTTGATTATTTGTGAAAAGAACAAAAGCTTTCCCATGAGTTTGCTTAACAAAAAATTTAATATATTCAACCAACTTTTCCTGGTATTCATCCTCACGTGGGTCGGGCATTTTGTTTACCAGGTAAAGTTGCACTTGCCTTTCAAAGTCAAATGGCGAGCCGACCTGTAACAGCCGAGATGACTCACCGCCCAGGCGATTTGAAACATACTCAAGCCCCATGGGCAAACGGTTATTTGAACTTAAGCGCCGCTTAGAAGAAGAAGAGCCTCCCTTTTGCGGAGCTTTTGCCTGATCGGTAAGCGCAGTAGTCCCGGCACTCATTGAAAGAGTGGCGCTGGTTAAAACCACAGAAGTGTTTGCACCAAATAAACGCTCTCTCAAGTACTGCGCAATGTCCATCGGAGCTGCATGGAGACTGAGCTGAGGATTGGGATTTCTGCCGACAAAATTTTTCTCTACCCAATAAACGTGATCGAGCGCGCTTTGATCAAGAAAGTCTCCTATAACACTCTGTATTTCAGTAATTCGCTTGGAGCAATACTCGAGGTCCGAGGTGCTTTCTTCATCGTCAACTGTTTTTAAGATTTCTGCTATATCGTCACGAATGCGCGCAAGGTGGGATGCCACATTATTTCCTATCAAGTTCGGTCTGCGAACGCGGAAATCGCTCCAGGAAAGTTTTTGTGGAGTTGCCTGGCAGGCCTTGTCACAAGCTTCCTCCAATACTGAAAAAAACTCTTCTCCTGCTTCCAGGGCATCGGCAATGTGTGGAATCTCATTAGGGCGGAGCAGAGAGGTGAAAACACCTTTTTGAGTGCGTGGATTGTATAGACGGTTTAATGCATAGCGATATTGTCCGCTGGAAAGACTGAAGCCAATATGTTTAGACGCAACGTTTTCCAAGGTGTGAGCTTCATCGAATATCACAAAGTCGTTATTCATTAACACTCCGTCAGGCAGTTTATTAAAAACCAGGCCCAGATTAATGAAAAACAGAGTATGATTCAGCACCAACAGGTCAGCCGTAAAAATTCGGTTACGAGCTTTCTGAAAAAAACAGAGAGGATGGTCTTGAGCGAAATCAGATTTGTGACCGCAAACCTTTGGAGAGCAAAGACCACGCTCTGATCCGAGAGGGTTCCATCTTTCGTTTTTTCCGACCACTCTTTGATTCTTTCCAGTTCAGCCTGTTCTGTATCTGTGAAAAGATATTTAGCATTGCGGAGCGCTCTGTGCAGCCGGTAGGTACAAAGATAGTTCGATCGCCCCTTGAGCATCGTATAGGTAAAGTCTGTATCAAGTATCTTTTTAAGCAAAGGCAGGTCTTTTTGAATAAGCTGCTCTTGCAAGTTGATCGTATGAGTACAAATAATAGCTTTCTTTTTGTGCTCAGTGGCGTAGAGAATGGCAGGCACAAGGTAAGCCAGGCTTTTGCCAACCCCAGTACCACCCTCCACAATCAACTTGTTTTTCGTTAGTAGAGCTTCAGCGACAGCCTCAGCCATCTGCTGCTGCTGAGGACGATACTCAAAATTTTTAAACCGAGCCAGGCTACCTTCCGGAGAAAAGAAGGTGCGAACATCTCTTACCATATCCGGCTCGGATACTCCATTTTGTCCCAAAAAACTAATCACAACCGATCGGAATAGTAACTAGTTCTGCAGTTCAATTTTAAAGTAAGTCTCAAAGGTGCTTCCAATATCCGTCAAAATGCGCGGAAAAGGGAATACTAAAAGACCACTTTTTGTTTGCGTGAGGGCAGGAAAATAAGTGAACTGCTTCACGATAGGTTTGCTCCAGTTGACTTCATCAAAACTGTAGGATACCAAGGCACGTTTTCCTCTGGGACCGCGGAAATGAACCCAGTTGGATTCCTGGTCTGGCATGAGAAGTATCTGATGCAGCTCGGGCACCTCTTCTTCTACAGGCAAAACTGTATAAAAGCATTGGCGTTGTTCTTCAGTAGTAAAAGCATTCCGCATTAAGCCCCACGAAGCAATAAATGAATTCGTGCTCCACTCCCAATCCAAAGCGTTGGTTGAATACCCAAAGGCATACCTCTGCCCTGGGCAACCTTGAGCTTTTAGGATATCCACCTTGCGGTCCAAAACGCTCAGCTTCAGAGCAGGCAAAACATTATCCATCTCCACGGCACGATAGTGTGCAGAAGGTAAACCTTTCAGAAAGATAGTGCTCGTATCACCCTCTAAAACCCTGCTG
>JAGVTF010000253.1 GCA_019136955.1 Verrucomicrobiota bacterium | reverse complement strand
CTCTTCTTTTTCTTTAGACTTTACTCTATTTTACAACCCCTGCCCAAAAGCCTTATCCGCCAGTGCAGCTCAGGTTCTCCCCGATACGGTATACAAAAACTCCGCTCTTTTCAACCCAAAACAGATATAGACGGCTCAAAACAGAGAGGATAAAATAAAAAACATCACTTTTCAAACAACTCTTTTTTGGAAAAGAAATGGGCCGCCAGAACGCTTGAACTTGGACTATAATTTCGCTAACATCATGTTCAGTGTCGGTCTGTTCTCTGAGTTGCTGAGCCCTCCCCGCTTTTTATCAGCCCCACAAAGAATAAGACCCACAAGAAACCTCTATAAAAGGACGATACCATGGATGGAAAACAGAGTCAGGAACCAGGAGCCTCCAGCCAGCAGTTTCGGGATCAGCGCCTAAAAGCCCTGGACCGCTATGATGTACACGAAGGAGAATACGAAGAGGATTTCGAAGGCCTGCTCCAGGTGGCAGCGGCGCTTTTCAACGTACCGATCGCAAGCCTGAACTTTTTAAACGGCGACCAGGTCACCTACTTCGCTTTTAGCCAGAAGACCGAGCGGCACTTCTCACAAAAAGAGACCCTTTGTGAGCAAATACTCCAGGAGGATGAGTCTATCCTTGTCATTAATGATCTGCAGCAACATCCGCACCTGAGCCACCCGCCCGCCTTTTTCCAAAAAGAGCATATCCGCTTCTGTGCCGCAGTGCCGCTGCTCACTTTTGATGACCTCCAGATCGGCACCCTGCAAGTGATGGATACAAAACCTCATGACTTTTCCGCCGATGACCGCACAATGCTCAAGACGCTGGCCAGGCAAATCATGAACCGGTTGGACCTGACCTACCGCTTCTACCAGATGCGCAAAGCCAGCGCGCTCTATCAATCGCTGGTGGAGCACCTGCCCAACTCGCTCTGCATCTTGCGCAAAAACCTCGAGGGTGAGTTCACCTTCGTCAATAAAAACTTCTGCAAACACCTGGGCAAAGAGTATGAAGAGGTGATCCGTAAAACCGACTTTGATTTCTTCCCTGAAGAACTCGCCAAAAAGTACCGCCACGACGACGAAAAGGTGGTCAGCAGCAAAACATCGCTCACCCTCTATGAAGTCAATAAGAGCCCCCAGGGCGATAAGCGCCATGTTCATGTAGTCAAAATCCCGCTTTTCGATCCGGATAACCCCTACGAAGTGGTGGGAATCCAATGTATTTTCTGGGATGAAACCTCCCGTGTGGAGGCCCAGCAACAGATGCAGTTCCAGAAAAACCTGCTCGATCAACTCATGGATATGAGCGCTGACAGCATCTACTTCAAGGACCTTGACTCGCGCTTCATGCGTGTGAGCCGCTCCATGCTCCGTTACTTTGGCGTGCGGGAGGAAGAGGAGATGCTCGGCAAACGTGACTCGGATTTCTTCCTCTCCAGACATGCCGATAAAGCGCTCAAGGATGAACAGGAAATCATATCCACCGGCAAACCGCTCATCTCCAAAGTCGAAAAAGAAACTTGGGCCGATGGCCACGAAACCTATGCGCTGACCAATAAGGCTCCGCTCCATGATGAAAATGGCAACATCATCGGCACGCTGGGTGTCAGTAAAGACATTACCCGCCTCATCCAGACCGAAGCCGCCCTCAAAAAAGCGCGCGACCAGGCACTGGAAGCCACGCGGGTCAAATCCCAGTTCCTTGCCAACATGACCCATGAAATCCGGACCCCGATGAACGTCGTTATCGGGATGGCCGAGCAGATGGGCATGACCCCACTGGAGCCGCAACAGCGTGAATTCCTCTCCTATATCTCCTCCAGCGCCAATTCGTTGCTCTCCATCATTCAGGATATTCTCGATTTCTCCAAGATGGAGGCCGGCAAGCTCTCCATTCCCTCCATTGATTGCAATCTGCATCAAACGATCCTGCAGGCGGTCAGCCCTCTGGCCACACTGGCCGAGCAACAGGGGATTGAGCTGCTCCTGCTGCTGGATGACCAACTGCCCGAGTGGGTCTGCAGTGCCCCGGAGCGCATTCGCCAGATACTCACCAACCTGATCGCCAACGCCATCAAGTTCACCCTGGAAGGAGAGGTGGTCCTCACGGTCTCTGTCCTCAAAAAAACAGCCCACCAAACCGAGGTCGAGTTTACAATCCGCGATACCGGCATCGGCATTCCCAATCAGGTCATCCCCAAGCTCTTCACCGCCTTCTCACAAGCCGACGGGAGCACTACCCGCCAGTTCGGCGGCACCGGTCTGGGCCTGGCCATCTGTAAGCAGCTCGCCACGTTGATGAAAGGGAGTATCTCGGTGGAAAGCACCCAGGGCAAAGGCTCCATCTTTAAAGTAATTCTCCCCCTGAGGCGCCCCCTGAAGCCACGCGAGGAATCGCCCAGCTCGCCACTGGAAGCTGATTTCTTCACGAACAGGCCGGTTCTGATTGTCGATGACAATGCCACCAGCCGGCAAATCCTGCGCATTTACCTGGAAAGTCAGGGCGCGGAAATCACCGAAGCGACCAATGCCGCCGATGCTCTGGAAGCCTTGAGGGATTCCCTGAAAGAGAAGAAAACCCCCTTTGCTTTCGCGCTGCTCGACTACCAGATGCCCGAAATGGATGGCATAGCCCTGGCGGAGAAAATCCGCGCTCTCAACCTGCAACACAAGATGAAGTTGATCCTGCTCTCGGGCGTCAGCTCGGTCCGCTCACCCCAGGCGCTCAGGGAGTCCGGCTTTGCGGGTGCCCTGCTCAAACCGATTCAAAAACGGAGGCTCCTCGAGTGTCTTCACGAGGTAGCGATAGAGGATTCGGCGGCAAAACTGTTTTCCCAGCCCGACAGCCCCGTCCAAATGGAAGAGCTCCCCAGCATGGAGGAGGTCTACGACCGGTTGAAGGGGGAGAACATTCTTATCGTTGAGGATATGGAGCTTAACCAGAAAATTTTGCTCATGCAGCTTGAGCAGTTGAAGCTCACGGCCGACGTCGTCCACAACGGCAAACAGGCCTTGAAAGCTTTCAAATCCAAAGATTACCAGTTGATTTTCATGGATTGCCAGATGCCTGGCATGGATGGCTACGAAGCCAGCCAACAGATTCGCCTCATCGAAGCCGCCGCGGATTACTCCAAAAAACCGGTCTTCATCACCGCCATGACAGCCAATGCGGAGGAGGATGACGTCGCCAAATGCTTCCAGGCCGGCATCAACTACTACCTGAGCAAACCGCTCCGGCTCGAAGATGTGGAAAAATTCTTCCGCTACTACGCAACCAGGCAATCCGCGACCCCAACCCAGTGGGCCAGACCGGTCAGAGCTCCTGACGCTGAAGAGACACCAGTTGCTCTGGAGACGGAAATAGAAGCCGACGAGAAAACGAAAGAACCCAAAACTTCAATCAAGTTCTCAGATGAAGAATTCGATACTACCACGCTGGAGACTCTGCGCTCACTCAGGCGCCCGGGCAGGCCCGACCCGGTAGCCGAGGCGATCAAACTCTTCAATCAGGATGCGACGAAGAGCGAACGCGCCCTCAGAAAAGCAATTGTAGCCCAAGACCTTGCCAATATCCGCCTCTATGCTCACAGCATCAAAGGCATCTGTACAAATCTTGGCGCACGCAAAGCCGGCAACCTCTATATGCACATTGAAAAAAGCGCCAGAGACCAAAAAAAGGTCGACTACTCCACGCTTTTGACTGAA
>JAGVTF010000093.1 GCA_019136955.1 Verrucomicrobiota bacterium | reverse complement strand
TGGTATCCACCACCAGGCGGGCTTTATTGGAAAGGCGCTCATTCGGCTGAGCGATACTGGTAATGCTCTGGCGCAACATGTCCGCCAGGTCATTAGGGCTAATATGCTTCGGATAGAAAATTTTCATATCCGCGGCTGTTGCCGGCGGCGCCTCGCCTCCGTTCATACTGGCCGGGTCAACCTTCTCGATCACCTTTTCAATCGTCTCCATCTGCCCTGAAACAGGAGTGGTCACAATCAATCTGCCCAGCTTTTCATCTACTACCAAGCGAGCTTTGGTCGCAGCCGTTTCGGGGTTATCCCGTGGGCCTGCCACACCGCTTACTGTTTGGGAGATCACGTTTGAGAGCTCAGAAGGAGTCATCTCGATAGGATAAAAAATCCTTACATCTGTTGGTGAAACACCCTCCTTGTTTTCAAAGCGGTTGATCAGCTCTTCAGCCAGGTCCACTCGCTCCGTAGGACCAAAGATAACCATCGTGCGCGAAGCTGAATCCCACACGGCCGTTACGTAATCCTCCGGGCTTGGAGGCAGTGGAATATAGGTGTTTTTCTCCTTGTTGTATTGGCTCCTGACCGGAGCGGTCGCTATACCAAAGGTGCGATTGATTAAATCCGTGAGGACCGGCCCTGAGGCACTCAAGATGTTAAACGTGCGCATCTGGCGCTCCGCTGGCGGGGCCATATCGGCTAACGTCAGCAGCTTCTCTATCCGTTCGATATTTTCAATCCGGTCGGTAACAATGATTCCTTTACCGCGGCCGGCAGGAAAAACCGATCCCGCATTAGAGAGCATCGTCGTCGTCGATTGAGCAATCTCGTTTGGGTCCAGATTCTTGAAGTTTAACCCCACGGTGACGATTTCCCCGGGGCGTACATCTCCTTTTTCTTCCAGATTCCTTAACACCTTGACCGGTGTTTGACGGAGCTTGGAGAGCGGCAAAAGCCTCAGGTAACGATCCTGCTCCACCAACATGGCATCCTTCATGGAAAGAATCAGGTTTAGCGTATCCAGGGCCTCTGTATACTCATAGGGCTCAGGATCAGAGAACTTCATGGTCCCCTCCAGGGAGGTATCTAACAATAGAGGCTTATTCACCATCTGGGCGAATCGTTCAATAACGGTCATGTAGGGGATACCGTCAAACTGAAAGCGAATATTTTTAGCCTCCTGATTTACTGTCGAGACAGGCATTCTCGGTGCACTGGTGGGTGCATTCGTACCCTCTGCGTTGGACTGGGTTGACTGTGCCTTGGCATAAACCAGACTAGCCACCATGCAACCCAGCAACGTCGAAAGTTTTATTGCTTTTCTAATTGTCATTGTTTATTAAATCTTCTTTCTGTTTAAGTTCTAAAGGGAGTTGTCCTTCTCCCAATTGATGCAGCTGTGCCAGCGTGCATCCATGCTCTAAAGCCCAGTAGCCAACAGTGTTTTTTAAAATCACTCTGCTTTCTGAGTTCAAAATGGAATTGGGTCTCGGCATAAGGCGATAATCCACCATCATAATTGTCCAGTCCTCTATCTCATCGCCCGGGTGGTAAACCGTAATGTTGCCGGATTCCGTATTCTGGAGATGTATTTCAGATTTTCCAGCCCATTCCGAAAGAGAAACCACTCTAAAAATCTCCGGACGAAACGTGGGCACACGCTGTTCCTGCGCTGGCGGAGGTGATCTCTCAGGCGGTGAAGCCATCTGGGGCCGCTGCACATAAGGCCGGAACAAGTCTCTGACCACGATCCCTTCATAGAGCTGCCGCTCTGGAGTGCCCAGCTCGGCCACGGTAACTTCAGCCATTGTATTTGTCCCCAGACTTGAAGGAGCAGGCTCTAGAACCAGCGTCAAATAACGGAACCCAACCTTGACAATTCCCGGCTGGTTCGATGCCGAAAGCCGTACACCTTCGATTTTATGCAGGGCCTGCGCACTCTGCAGAAGATAAAGCAAATCCACAACCTTAGAGAGAGGCCCCTCTCCCTGTACCGTCCAGCCCACCTCGCGCGCAAGTCCGCGACCGATGCGGCTCGGGCCTATGGGTGAACGGGTAAACTGCCTTGGGTTTAAATCTACCTGCTGGATTAGCTGGTTGAGCAGCTCTCCCAATACCCCGTTAGCCTGGTCGGTATTGGAGTGAATCATCTTCTGTGCAGCAGCTTGAATCTCTTTTTCGGCGATTTTATACTGCTCCTGCTCTTTTTTAAGCCTTGCTAAACGCACCTGAAGCTGCGCTTTACGGCTTTTCAAATCCTTGGCCGGTTTTACAATGGACCCTTGAATCAAAAAAACAACGATAAAAACAGCAACACAGGAAAGAACCAATATTGCTAATATCTTTTCACGACCTTTTATCTGCATAACTATCGTCCTCCCCTCCCTTGCTGCTGGGATCGCCCAGCAGAGGTTCTGCGTTGCTGTTCTTGTTGTTGTGCCTGAGACGATTGCGCTGCTCTTTGGGTCATTTCCCGCCTCTGCTGTGCAGAGAGTAATGAAATATCATCCTCAGGACGCTCAATGACCGCACTCAGCTCCTCCATATCCGGATTGGAATCACTAGAGAGCAAAAGCTCCATGCTTGTCTGGAATCCATAGCCGCTACTACCGCTGAGCGGAGTAATCGCCGGAGTCTTTAACCTGTAGCCTGCTTCCCGTAATTGAGTATCCAGTTTGGTAATCACATCGCTTTGAGTCGCCCGTAATGACAAGACAATATTGCTACGGGAGCCTGTAGAAAAACTGGCTACATAAAGCTCCCTGGATTCAGGCAGTAAAGCGCTCAAGGCGGCCAGGTGGTCCAGCCAGTGCTGTTCTCCGCTTTGCCATGCCCGCAGGGAGAGAGCCTGAATAATATTGCGTCTCCAGAGGTTCTGGTCCTTTGCAAGCTTATTAAACTCTTCCTGAACTGCGCTCAGCTCAGCTTCTCCGGTTTTCAGGACATGTGAGCGGATCATGAAAAACATGCCAAAAAGAATCATCAAGACCAGGACTGCCAGCACAGCTTGCCGCTTCTTACCGCTATCGGGCATTCTCGGCTTTTTGGGGCTCAAAAAATCAATGGATAAACCTTCCTTCTCCACCACTCCCGCGGCCAGCCCCAACATGGAAGTCAAAGAAACGGCATCAAGACCTTCCCCCTCTTTCATCCGCAAGAGTTGCGCAGGATTGAACTCTTCAACGCTGATGCCAGCCGTCTGAGTCCGCTTTTTTAGCGACTCTATCAGTTGAGAGGTTTCAGCCCCGCAGCTCATCACCAGGATTTTGCTGATTTGCCCCTGCAGCTCCTCCTGTTCATAGGAGTGCAGGCAACGTATCGTTTCCGTCGTGATCTGCTCCACAAGCTGCTCTTCCTCTTTTTTATCTTTTTTATCGAGTAAAACAGGCTCACTCAGAGAAGCTTCTCGGCTAAATACCAGTTGTTCACCTTTAACAACATCCAGAATCACCGTTTCACTCGTCACGGAAAGAAGGAGCGTTTCTGCAGACTCAGACTCTTTGGAAACCAGACCAAAGTAGCGTAAACTCTCAGCTCGAGCATCCGATTGAAAGCCCAATGCCGCCAGTTTCAAACCAGCAGCTTTGCAAATTCCTCTGTACCGGTTCACTACCATGGAGGGCACGACCGCCACTGTAACCTGCAACTGTTTTTCAGGCTTCTTATCTGTTTCCTCTTCCTCGGGCTGAGTGTCTCCTTCCTGTTCACTCTTGGGCAGTTCAGGCTCTTTAGTCACCTGGATTGAAAAATCGATCACCGCATCTT
>JAGVTF010000224.1 GCA_019136955.1 Verrucomicrobiota bacterium | reverse complement strand
CTTGGCCTTTGAGAGAGCCGGCAGGATCATCCCCGCCAGAATGGCGATGATCGCAATCACCACCAGAAGCTCAATCAGAGTGAAGGCACCTTTTCTATTCCCGCCTTTGTGGCAAATAATCTTTTTCATAGTGCTCAGTGTCACAAAATACATGTATAGACTAGGCGGTTCACCCAGAAAAGTCAACAAAAAGGAATCCTAAAATTAAGAAAATTTTCCTCAAAGGACGATCCAGATATCGTCCATGCGTTTCATGTTCTGGGTGAAGAAATTAGCCAAAATAAACAACACGCCCAGAAGCAGAGCCACCGGCACCGACTCCACACCGGCAGCCAAAAAATCGATTAAACAAATCGTCGCTGTCAGGTAAGCCGCCGTCTGCGCCATCTCTTTCCTCACGTTTTGGCGATAAAAAATATAGAGCAGCCAGGCGAAAACCGCACCGGTAAAACAGACCCCAATCCAGCGATAATCACCGTCATTGACAATCAGCGCCAACAGAAGCGGTACCGCGAAAGCGACCGACGGGATCGCCAGACTCCGCAGCTCCGCATTCCAGCGCTGGCGCGTCACGTAACCGCTGCCGAACATGAAAAAGAGAATGCCGACCGCCCCCCAGAGCGACTCACCCATCAAGCCGCCCCAGGCGACGCTCCCCCCCACCACGTAATAGGAGGCGCGCAGGAAGCCGGGCAGGAGCGCCGAAAGGAAAAAAAGCCGATGCGTGCAGGCGGTCAGCAGCCCGATAAAAAGAATCCAGCAGGCCAGTATCGCGACCATCCGCCCGCAGCAGGCCGCCAGCAGTATCCCCAGCCAGATGAAGACTACGCTCAGTATCCATAGAATCCGCAAAGTGACCCGTGTCGAGAGCCAGGGGTACATCCGCTGGTAATCGGATTCGCTCTTCAGGTCAAAAAGTAGCGTCAACCACGAGATGGCGACCTGTAAAAAGGAGAGCGACAGGCAGGCCAGAATCAGTTTACCGATGTTGCCGCAACCGCTCAGGACCCATCCGGCCAGGCAATTGCTGATTACCGTCGGCAGCGAGAATACCCGCCCCAGAGCCCCCAAGTCGATCAGCGCCTGCAGTGGAGAAGCTTCCGCCTGCTCCGTGCCGGCCGGTTTCATTCATTGGCCTCCCCATCCCGCTCAGTCTCAGACTGAACCCGAGACATATCCATCATAGCCGACCTCTTTCAATGCGCGCAGAATCGGCACAAAATCGGTATCCCCAAAGCCGGGCCCCTTCAGGTTCGGGTCATTGGCGTGGAAGTGGGTAAAGTGGCCCCTGCTCTCATAGATAATCTCAGGCAAGGGGCGTCCCTCCGAGCTCATCGCCTTGACGTCGAGGATGATCTTGAAAGCGGGGCTTGCAAGCTCCTGAGTGAAAGCGATCGCCTCCTGGGCCGTATTGATAAAATTAGTCTCTGCGGCCCCCAGCGGTTCCATACAGAGGCTCACCTTCCGCTCCTCGGACCGCTTCACCGCCGCGCGAAAAGTCTCCAATGCCCAGGCGCGGGCATTCTCAAAGGTGACCTCTTCCTTCACGCATCGCTGTTTGGGCGAGCCGACCACAACGGACCGGGCACCGATATCGGCGCAAAAATCTACCAGCTCGACAAAATAATCAGAAGTCTTCTGCCGAACCGCTTCATCGGGATGGTTGATATAGAGTCCATCGGGTTTGACCAATACCCAGTGAATCGCCGAGAGCTCGACCCCCTCGGCCGCCGCCAGGCTCTTGATCCGGGCACGCTCACGCTCGCTGATCTCTACCACCGAATCGGCCAGCGTAAAGGGGGCGATCTCCACCGCATCGTAGCCAATCCTCCGAGCCGTCTGGAATATCCGTTTCAAATCCCAGTCGCGAAAAATCTCATTGCATATTGAAAACTTCATCTTGGTTTCTCCGTTTGAGAATCATGCAACAGTTCAGTTAAAATGGCAAACTGTTTCAGCGTCACCTTCTCCGCCCGGATTCCATCAGGCAGGGCCAATCGCCGGAACGCCTCCTCCAAACGCTCAGCCGGCCATTGCGTTTTGAGCAGTTTTTTCATCATTTTGCGGCGCTGACTGAACCCCTGCTTCACAATCCTCACGAAAAGCGGATGCAGCTCCAGGGGCAAGAGCTCCTCCTCTCGGCGCTCCAGGGTAATCACCCCCGAATCGACCTCCGGCGGCGGGAAGAACGAGCCGCTCCGTATCTTAAAGCGCTGCAGTACCTTGTAACGGAGCTGCAAAAGAAGCGTCAGGAGCCCGTAATCCGGGGTGCCCGCGGAGGCCGCAATCCGGTTCACCACCTCCCACTGTAGCGTCACCACCATTTTTTTGAAGCAGCCCGGCTTCAAAGCCGCCTCCACCAGAAGCGCCGAAGCGACCGAGAAGGGCAAGTTGGCCACCAGCTTCCAATCGCTCCAATCCTCACGCTCCTTCACCAGCCGCATCCCATCACCACAACGAAGCTCGAGATTCTCCACTGCGCTGAAACGCTCCCGCAATATCTCCACCAGCCGCGCATCAATCTCCACGGCAAGAATATCCGCACCCATCTCCACCAGCCGCCCAGTCAGAGGTCCCAGCCCGGGTCCGATCTCCAGCACCTGCTCCCCCGGGGTCAGTTCTCCGGCGGCGGCGATTTTTTCCAGCAGGTTTGAATCGTGCAGGAAGTTCTGCCCCAATGACTTGGTCAACTGAATTTTATGGCGCTCCAGGAGCTCCTTCATTTCCGTAAGTTTCATGGCCTTATCTCCCTCTTTCGGTTTCTTCCCAGAGTATCTTGTGCAACTGAACCTGCATCCGCACCGGCAGGCAATCGCGCAGAATCGCCTCGGCCAGCCAACGACGGCTCACCGGATGATGGTCCGCAGGCACCGGTTTAAGCCCCTGACCCTGAGCGATCCGGGCCAGATCGCACCAGGAAACCAGGAGCGTGCATCGCTCTGCCAGCCAGGGGCGCGCCTCCAGAAAATCTTTCATCCAGTCGTAATCTTCCCGGCTGCCCAGGACGAACTTCACCTCATCCGTCCCCCCCAGCTTCTCCAGAATGCCGGGCAGATTCTTCGAGCTCTCCCCGCTGGAAGGCGCTTTCATATCGACGATTTTGATCACCCGTCCGTCCACTTCGTCCAGTTCCAGCGAACCATTGGTCTCCAGGAGCACCGTATAGCCGCCGTCGCAGAGCCGACGCAACAGCTCCGGAGTCTCTTTTTGGAGAAGCGGCTCGCCACCGGTAACTTCCACCAGCGGAAGCAAATGCCCTGAAAGCTTGGCCCTACCCCAGCGCCGGGCCGCCTCCGCGACTTCTCCCAGTATCGCTTCGATGGCCATATCCCTGCCCTCCGCAAATGCGTAAGCCGTATCGCAATAGGAGCAGCGTAAATTGCATCCGCTCAGGCGAATAAAAAAACAGGGCACGCCGGAGAAGCTGCTCTCCCCCTGCAAACTGCAAAACATCTCATTCACACGGATCATCTCTTTTTCTCTCTCCCAAAAGCGATAAACAGAGCCCCCGACTCCGGAATCCTCCCCCGATTGTAGAAAATATCCCTCAAGGGTAAAAGCCAAATTCATAAAAGAAAACCACCCTAACCAATTGAAAAAGATTGAGTTGAAACTCCATGTCCTCCGGCTGAAAAAACCGGGCCCAAGATAAACCTCTTCCCCTTGTCAGCAGGAATCGTTGCTTTGCTGAAAATCAGTTTAGGTCGTTATCCAAACCAACGATAATTCACTGCTAAAATAAGGGTCGCTATTTGTAATAAAACAAGCAGAGCAATGTAATACCAGTATACACCCTTGTGTCTGGATTTCTGCATCTGCAAAGCTAAGACTATAAAGATCGGAAAACAGACCATGACGTACCGCCGGTAGGACATAAACCAATTGGTCAATGCCGGAACAACTCCAACCAATAACGTGTAGAAAAACCAGGTGCGATTAAGCTTCCACACAAAAGGCAACAAAATCAAAAGCAGCAGAAAAAAGAGTCGATCCAACAGAGCATCTCGCATTCCGAAAATGCTGTGAATGTTAATAAAACTATTCCAGAATCCGACCGGATCAAAAATATTTCCAATGGAAGGCGAATGAGGAAAAGCTTTTTGGGCCTCAAAACCAGACAGCGCATTGCCCGTGTAAAAATACATGATCCCAAAATAGGTTGCATACCCGCTCAAGGGGGCAAGCAGAACTAACCAATATCTGATCGATTTCCTCTGTTCCCAGAGAAACCAGCCCAGCGGCACCAATACAAAAATCCCCACGGCTCTCGTAAGCGGTAAAAGAAACGTTGCCACAACGAGAACACTCCACTGTTCCTTATGAAGAGCATGGAATACTAACATCACCAGTAAGAAAAAAAGTGACTCCGTGTAGGGAATACAAAAGAAAAAAGCACCGGGAAAAGCCAGGAGAAAACAAAGCGAGTATCGGCTGACTTTTTGCCCGTATTCCTCTAAGATCAACTTTCCAAAAAGCCAAAGTCCTACAATGCTCAATATGTTTGAGAGCAACAGCCCAACAATGACTTGTTTACAATGGAATAGATTGGAAAAAGCATAAATCAACCCTGGCCAAAGAGGATAGAATGCACAAAGTGAGGATTTGTCATTATAGCCGTACTTGCTGATTTGCAAGTAATACCCCGCGTCCCAAGGCGAAAGCCGTACCGTCCATGCATTGAATTCAGGCCACTGCACCCCGAAAGAAAAACCTCCAGAGGAATTCAGGTTCAAACAGACAACTCCCCCTATGAAAAACAAAGCCACAGCAAGTTTGCAGCCGATCAACAAGCCCAACAGGCGTAAATCGTTTTTACACAATCTCTCTATATGTACTGTTTAAATGAAATGCTATTTAATCTTAACTTCCAGGCTGTTCTTTGAATGAATTTGTATCGCCTTTTAACACATAAAACCAGGAAAGAGGAAC
>JAGVTF010000177.1 GCA_019136955.1 Verrucomicrobiota bacterium | reverse complement strand
GGTCTTCCTCCGCAAACACAGCTGCATTTGCAACACCCAGTAAGACCAGGAAGAATGATAGTATTTTTTTCATAGTAGTGTATTTTGTCTTTCTCGAGTCCTGACTTTGACCATCAAATCCCGAGAACTCACAGGTGATTATACACCATATCCCGAATGAGTCAAATAATTTTTCGCATTTTTTTTAGATTTATTTCTATCGCACCCATTGCCTCAAAAAGAACGCACTTAAACATACGTATGTCTCTGAATATGAGTATAGTAGCCACAAAAGAGCAGGTTGAATTAAGGCTTTGAATCCATTCATCAAAGCCTCAATCCCTTCAGGCCCCAGAGAGAATATGAGGAAAAATCAAAGAAACTTTACAGCCGGATCGCAAATGAAAATCGTGTACAAAATGCCCTCTAATCACATACCCTCAAGATGCGCTCTCTTTTCAAGGCAATACAGACAGGATATAATAGGTGAACCTTGTCAATGGTCTTTCCTGCCCATCTGGCGCGAGCGCTTCGCAGCCGCCAGAACCGCCTCCATAAAAGCGGAGCGGACGCCGGCCTCTTCCAGGCGCCGGATTCCCTCGATCGTGCTGCCGCCGGGGCTCGAGACCAGGTCCTTGAGGACACCCGGATGCTGCCCCGTCTCCATCACCATGCAGGCAGCCCCTTTAACGGTCTGGGCCGCCAGATAAGTCGCCATCTCCCGCGGCAGACCGGCCGCCACGCCGCCATCGCTCAACGCCTCAATCATCAGGTAAACGAAGGCCGGCCCGCTGCCGCTCAGCCCGGTCACCGCATCCATCTGCGCTTCATTGACCCGATAAGCGACGCCGACAGAGGCGAGGAGCTCCTGCACCAGATGCTCATCTTCATTGGTCGCATTGCTCCCCAGGCAGTAACCGCTGGCGCCGCAGCAAATCAGCGCAGGCGTATTGGGCATCACCCGCATGACGCGGACAGACTCGCAGAGATAGCTCTCGATCGCCCTCAGACTGACGCCCGCTGCAATCGAAACCAGGAGCAACGGCTTACCCATCGCCTCCTGAATGGAGAGCAACACGCCGACGGCATGAACCGGTTTGACGGCCAGAAAAATCACATCCGATTGCTCCATGAGCTCCCGGATACTCTTCACCACGGGGCTGCCGGTCTGGTCCGAGAATTTCCGTGCCGCCGCCGGGTCGATATCATAGGCGCAGACATGCTGCGGGCTCGTTTTTTCCGCTGCCAGAATCCCCCTGGCCAGAGCGGTCGCCATCGCGCCGGCACCCAGAAAACCGATCTTCAATTTCTTTTTTTCATGTTCGCTCATCTCGCTACCCTCTATTTTCTTTTTAAAACAGCCACGTAGGCCCCGTCCGTTTTTTCCTGATGGGGCAACAGAAACCGGCTGCCGCTCTTTTCAAACTCGGGATGCCGCCGGAGAAAGCCGGCCACCTGCTGCTCATTCTCCATGCAATCCACACTACAGGTACTATACACCAGGAGCCCCCCCTCTTTCAACCGCGGCGACACCGCATCAAGCAAACCGGCCTGAATCTCTCTGAGCAGCTCCAGTTCGCGCAGGTTGAGCCGGTAGCGCGCCTCCACGCGGCGACGCAGGACGCCCGTATTGGAGCAGGGGACATCAAGCAAAATGCGGTCGAACTCCGGCTCTGCCGGGCGTTTCTGGAAATCACGCGCTGCCACCGGCTCCACCATCTCTATCCGGAGGCGGTTACAGTTTTCTCTGATCAATTCCAGCCGCTCCTCAATATCGACGGCGACAATGCTCCCCTGGTTCTTCATCCGCTGGGCGATGTAGGTGGTCTTGCCGCCCGGCGCTGCGCAGTGGTCCAGCACCCGTTGGCCGGGCTGCGGCTCTAGCGCCTGTACGGAGAGAAGTGTGGCCGGGTCCTGAATATAGAAGAGCCCCTCCGCGTACCCCTCCAATAGATGAGGCGGCACCGATGGCGGCAGCTTGAGCAATATCTGCTCGGTGAGAAAAGGATAGCTCACCTCCTCCGCCTCCACTCCCTGGCTCTTGAGCCGCTCCAGCAGCTCCGCCACGCTGGTTTGCAACGTATTGACTCTGAGGAAAGGGTGCGGGATGCTGTTATTCCACTCCATGAATGCGAGCAGATCACTCTTGCCCCACTGCTTTTCCCAGCGTTCATAGAGCCACTGGGGATGAGAAGCGGCCAGGGCGGGGTCCCGTTGGCCAAGCTCTTTCAGGAGCTTCCGCGTTTCTTCGATCCGCCTGCCATAGCCGCGGAGGACCGCATTGACCAGCGTCTTATACTTCCCCTCCACAAGCCGCTCGCAAAGCTCCACTGTCTCAAAAACCGCTGCATGTTGCGGCACCCGCATCCAGAAAAGCTGGTAGAGCCCCAGGCAAATCAAGAGCAGAACCAGCTCGGGCGGCTCGGTGCGCAGCTTACGCCGTGCGAGCCACTCCAGAGTCAGACGCCAGCGAACCATCCCCATCGTCATTTCACGCGCCAAGGCACGGTCTTGGGGGGTTAAGTTGCTTTTTGAGATGTTTTTATTGAGCAGGTTTTCAACAAAATCAGAGTTGCCGGTATCTTTTCTGAGGGTTTGAATTGTAATTTCTCTTGGATTTGAGCTCACCAGAGGTGATAATAGCCGGCTTGAGGGCTTGTTGAAAGCACGAAGATGAAAGAAGAGTTTGAAAAATTGGCGGCAACGGGGAAGATCAGCGAAGATCAACTTACATCCTTACTATCACTCACAGATTCAGGTTTTTGTACTCATCGCAGTTGGGGCGTGGGCAAAATCGTCGATGTGGATTCCATTCAGTGGCGACTCATCATTGACTTTGAAACCAAAAACGCCCACTCGATGGATGTCGGCTTCGCGGCCGATACATTGCGCCCCATCACGGCTGATAACATCCTGGCGCGCAAACTGACCGAGCCCGAAGCGCTCCAGACGCTGGCCAAAGAAAACCCGCTCGAGCTGATAAAGATGCTCATGGAAAGCCTCGACTCCAAAGCCACGGTGGAGCAGATAGAAAAGATTCTCAAGCCGGTCGTCGTCCCCGAAGAAGCCTGGAAAAAATGGTGGAGCAATCTCCGAAGTCGAATGAAAAAAAGCGGCCACTACGCCATCCCGTCCCGTAAAATCGAACCGATCCTCTACCAACCCTCCGTCAGCTCCCTCCAAGAACGTTACCTCAACGACCTCAAACTGACCCGCGGCTTCAAAGCCAAACTCTCCCTGCTCAATAAATCGCTCCAGGTTCTGGGCGAGTTCGAAGAGCCCAAAGCTTTTGCCGATGAAGTGCTGCCGCTCCTGAACCAGGAAATCACAATCCACCAGGAGAGCAAACCGGAGCTGGCGCTGGAGGGAGTCTTCCTGCGCGATGAGCTCAAAGAGCGGCTCAAGATCGATTCCCAGGAGACGATTACTCCGCAAAACCTCTGGGCCCAATGCGAGGGAACCATCAAGATCATTGAGCAACTCCCCTTCTCCTATCAGAAGAGCGCCCTGCTCTCCTACAAAAAGAGCTATCCCGACACCTGGGCAGCTTCGCTCATGGAGAATCTGAATAACCTCTCCGCGAAGTTCTGCGGTGAGGTGGTCGATATTTTAATTGAAAACGGCCAGAGCGAAAAACTGGCCCAGTTCCTCTCTGAGCTGATCAACCAGCATCAGGCCAATAGCGAGCTCCTGCTCTGGCTCTCTCGGGAAAAGCCCGAAGCCTTTGAAGGATTGCTCAACATCCATACGCTGCGCGCCATGCTGGCCGCCATTGAGCGCGACCAGTTCAATGATATTCGCTCCAACCGCCTGCGCGATTATATCCTGACCAATGCCGAG
>JAGVTF010000077.1 GCA_019136955.1 Verrucomicrobiota bacterium | reverse complement strand
GGTGGGGATCAAAGACCCGAATGTGACTACTTCGGACCGCTGGGATTTCCCGACCAACTGGTATGGCAGACCTTTCGCCTATCCGACGATTGGCTGGCTGGGCAAAGTGCATCGCGGAACCCCCTGGCAGACGGTTTACCTGAAGAGCGATGCCGTGAGCTCCGAGATTTGGAGTAGATGGAGCGGACGGGAGGATTCTCACCCGACCAATGACTGGAGGCTGATGGATATCTTCACGGCCGCGGTGAACAAGAACGCGGCCCGCGGTCTCTTATCGGTTAATCAGACCAACTCGGCTGCCTGGGCCGCTGTCCTGGGTGGCGCCTCGGCCTTGACCGACACCAACACGATGGTTGTGATTGAGCCACAAACGGATACTTTCCAAAAGATCGTGGAGGGGATCAATGCTACGCGGGCCAGCTTGCCCAAACGTGCCTTTTCCTACCAGGGTGAGGTGCTCTCTTCGCCGTCATTGAGTGTGAGGTCGCCTTATTTGCCGCAAACAGTTTCATCTGGCATCAACGATGCTGTTATGGAGTGGATACCGATGCAGATCATGTCTCTGTTGAGGGAAGACAAGCCAGCCTATTTGGTGTATGCTTATGGGCAGGCTCTTGCGCCAGCGCCAGGGGCGGTGGTATTGGCTCCGGGTCAGTATCGTGGAATGGTCACGAACTATATAGTGACTGCTGAGTACGCGACCAAGACGGTATTCAGAGTGGAGGGCGACGAGCTTAACCCCAAGGTGGTTACTGACAGTTTTGATGTGTTGCCCATGGAGTAGAGAGGTATAAAATATGCGTCGCAAGAAGATTTGGTTATGGAGTGGTTTATTGGTTCTGGTGGGGATACTGGGGCTGCACAATTTTTTTACTCATTCGACAGACAGGCTGGCTCGGCGATATGGTTTGGTCGGCTCTGAGCAATCACTCAAAGATGTTACGGGGCAGACGGTTCTGACCCAGAAAAGCCTCCTGGTCAGCAATAAAAATTTACTTCCCGAGGGATGGGTATTGGCAGATGAGGGCAGAGAGTTTCTTTCCCAGGAGCCTGCCCGTGAAAATGGATGGGTGGCAGCCAATACTCGGCAGGGTATTGATAAACTGGCTCGGAACTCCAGCGCGATTTTGCTGAAGAATGCTAGGATTGATACACGCAGCATGGCAGAGCTGCCGATCCCTCCGGCGCTCATGGCCGGGGCTGACCCGGGCACCTATCTGGTGCAGAGCCGTGGAGAGATTAGCGACGGTTTTTACCGCAGGCTTGAGGAGCTGGGAGTTGAGGTCATTTCTTACATCCCCAATAATGCCGTTCTGGCGGTAATGACCCCGGAGCAGGCGGCCCAAAGCGACGAGCTGTTTCAGTCCGTTCTTCCGTATCATCCTTATTACAAGCTTGATTCCGAGCTTTTGGAGTATGCCCTGGGCGAGAATGAAACGCCGTACCGAGCCGGAACGATTATACAGGTGGCATTGGCTCCAGGGTTGGAGGATTCTTTTTTTGAGAGTGCCAGAAGAGAAGAGCTCACGGTGCTGAGTCGGCAGGAGACTCAATTCGGCGAAGTGGTGATGTTACAGCCGGCCTTGAACCAGATAACAACTTTGGCGCAACTGCCTTCTGTCCATTTGATGGCTGTCTCGCAGCCTGTTTCGCTGGCTAACGATCTGACGATGATCCATCTGGGTGTGACCACCAATGAGGCGAATATTGATAGCTATCTGGATTTATCTGGCGCGGGGGTCTTCCTGAACGTGAATGACAGCATGGTGGATGCGACCCACCCGGCCTTGAGCGACCGTGTGCTTTTTGCCAGAGACGCGCAGGGTAACCGCCTGCTCCCCACTGATACAAACGAGATGGCCCATGGGACTCATGTACTGGGGACCATTTTGGGCAACGGTGCCGAATCCGAAAGTGTCGCGGGTGGCGCAAGCGGTTCTTATGAGGGGCCGGAGCTTTCTTTTAAGGGAGCAGCGACTAATGCAGAGGCTCTCTATTTGCCAATTGATTCGGGACAGCTCTCTTCGAGCACTCTGAATATGGATATGATTCGCTGGGCGGCTCGGACCAACTACCTTGAGCGCAAGCGGACCAATACTTTAATTTCTAACAACAGTTGGAACTTTTCGGGTTCTCGCACTTATGACCTGGCTACGGCGCTCTTTGATGGAGCGGTGCGCGACGCTTTGCCGGATGTGACCGGCTCCCAGCCGATGCTCTTCGTGTTTGGTGCCGGTAACTCCGGCTCCGGCAATCATGAGGGTAGCGGCGGCGTTTCCGGTTCCATTCTTGCGCCTGCGACAGCAAAAAACGTGATTACCGTGGGGGCTTTGGAGAGTCCGCGGTATATGAGCGTGACTCGTACCAATGAGGTTCATGAAACAATTGAGCTGGAAAATGGCGAAATCGAGACAATCACTAATCTGGTGGTTACGACGAACAACACTCTTTACCGCCAGACCGATAATGAGCAGCAGGTCGCCAGTTATTCCTCACGGGGCAATGTCGGCATTGGGGTGGAAGGCTCCAGTGGACGCCGGAAGCCCGATGTGGTGGCGCCAGGCTCCTTCATCGTATCTACCCGCGGTCCCAGCGAGGCGGATCAGGTTCCGGAGACCTATTTCAGGAGCCAGCTTTTGAGCGGCCAGTATCTGGAGAGCGGAGACACAAACCATTATGCCTTTTTTGGCGAAACCAATCTGGTGGGGCTGACCATTGAGATACTGACCAACCGTAACAGCACCCTCCCGCAGCCGCATCTTGGTATTTATTTGAGGAAAGGCGAGCGCCCGAGCGACCGCTACTATGTGGGAAATGATTACTACACGACGAACTTCCTGATGAATGTGGAGGTTGAGATTGATCCGGAAGAAGACTCGGAAGAGCCGCCGGATAACCCGACCTGGAGCAGCGCTTATGGAGATTGGTATTACTCTATTGGCGGACCCGAAGAGGGAAGCGCCAGTTTTGACATTCTTCTGACTTTTGAGCTGCTCTACTCCGATGAGGAGATCGCGAACATGGAAGATTTGGCTGCCGCCAATGAGCTTTTGGGTGAGTATTACCGCTATGACAGCGGCACCAGCATGGCGGCGGCGGCGGTTACCGGCATCCTGGCTTTAACGCAGGAATTTTTTGAAACCTACTCGCCAGCCGGCGTGAAGCATCCTTCTCCGGCGCTCCTCAAGGCGCTGCTTATCAATGGCTCTAACCCTGCCGGCAATCAATATAGCCGCAGGGAGCCCTATGGGGTCAACTACCAGGGCTGGGGAGTCCCCAATATGACCAACTTGATCCCCGCAGCGCTGACTAACGATACTGATAATAGTAGCTGGCCGCTCTGGTTTGCAGAGCAGAGCGTGAGCAATGCGCTTGCTACGGGGGAAGCCTGGGAGCAGAGGATTCAGGTCCCAGAGGGAATGGAAGAGGGGAACATGAAAGTGACGCTGGTCTGGACGGACCCGGCAGGCAACCCCTCCGCAGCGATCAAGCTGGTGAATGATCTGGATTTAATCGTCTCCAACTCAACCGAGAATCTGGTTTATGTGGGCAATGACTTCCCCATTAACAGTGATTTCAACCAGTCTTACCATGTGAAAAAAGAGAGCAGCGATGGTGAAGACGACGGTGAAGATGATGAAGAGACGGATTCCGCCATTCAGGCCGCTCTGGAGGCGATTGGTGAGGCGCGCGACTTCATCAACAATGTGGAAACCATCGTCATCAAGGGTCCGCTGGATACGAACTATATTCTCTCGGTGCAGGCGCGCCGCGTGAATGTGAATGCGGTGAGTCAGCATCCCGATGGAATTGTGCAGGATTTCGCCGTAGTGGTC
>JAGVTF010000298.1 GCA_019136955.1 Verrucomicrobiota bacterium | reverse complement strand
ACACTGATAGACACAGATGTTTTTGATTGTGTCGGTTCAAACTCTCGTACGAAATAAGATTAATTGGCATTTAAGTAAAACAGATAGTAATTTCAAAGCCTTCTTCTCAAATCCGTGTTCATCCGTGTCTATCCGTGGTTCCTTACTCTACGCGTTGCCTCAAAAACAGGCGCGCCGAAAGGGGGGTGGGGGCGGGATTTTGGCAAAGAAGATTTCTTTATATTTTCAGCGATTGGTTCTATATTGGGGTTTCCGGCCAGAAGTGCCAGAAACCCCATAGATTCCTTGGAAAAAAATCTAACAGAAGGTAACCCGATTCGCCTCATTGTGCTGTTTGCCATTCCCCTGCTGCTGGGGAATTTTTTTCAGCAAACCTACAATGCGGTCGATCTTTTTATTGTCGGGCGGACTCTCGGGCCCCATGCCTTGGCGGCGGTGGGCTGCACCGGGAGCGTCCTCTTCTTTGTCATCGGCTTTATTCATGCATCCGCGGCCGGCTTTGCGATTGTCACGGCTCAGCGCTACGGGGCCCAGGATGAGGCGGGTATCCGCAAGAGCTTCTGCACGACTCTGGTCTGCGGGGCGATGATGGGGGGGCTTCTGACTCTCTTCGGGGTCCTCTATACCGAGGAGATTCTTACGCTTTTGCGGACGCCGCCCGAGATTTTTCAGGATGCCTACCGGTATCTGGTGGTGATCCTGGCGGGGCTCTATGTCTCGGTTCTCTTCAACGTCCTCTCCAGCACGATATTGGCGCTGGGCAACAGCAAGACGCCGCTGTTCTTCCTGGCGATCGCCTGCACGCTCAATATCTTCATGGATTATCTCTTTATCGTCCACTTCAAGTGGGGAGTGGCCGGTGCGGCCTATGCGACGGTCTTGGCGCAGTTGCTTTCGGGGCTCTTTTGTCTGGTCTACGTTTACCGGAATCTGAAGTTCCTCTTGCCGCGCCGTGAGGATTGGAGGCTTTCGCTGCAGGAGCTCTGGGGTTCGCTGCGGATTGGCTTGCCGATGGGCTTCCAGGCGAACATTATCGCCTTGGGCTGCATCATCGTACAGATGCGTCTCAATGAGCTGGGGCCTCTGGCGGTGGCGGCTTTTTCCACGGCGAACAAGGTGGACCTGCTGGCCATCATGCCGATGATGTCCTTTGGCATCGCGATGGCGACCTATGTGGGCCAGAACTACGGAGCCGGCAAGATACAGCGCATCCGGCAGGGGGTCCGGCAGTGCAGCGTCCTTTCGCTGGGGGTGAGCGTGGTGGTGGCGGGGGTGAATATCTCTTTTGGTCATCACATGGTGGGGCTCTTTGTCGGCTCGGCCCAGCCGGAGATATTGGAGCTGGCGCGGATGTACCTGGCGATCAACGCTTCGATGTATTGGGTGCTTTCGCTGCTGTTTGTCTATCGCTACACGTTGCAGGGGCTGGGGCGCAGCTTTGTGCCGACGGTGGCCGGCATCATGGAGCTAGTCATGAGGGTGCTGGCGGCTGTGTTCCTGGCTGTGCCGCTTGGGTTTGGCGGAGTGGCGCTGGCCAGTCCGCTGGCATGGATTGGGGCGGCGGTTCCTCTGATGGGGGCCTATTACATTTTGATTCACAAGCTGGGCAAGAATGAGCAACTGTCCGAATCGGTGCAATATCTGGAGGCGCCGCCGGAGCTGCCCACGGCTTACCCGGGCGCGGCGGCTCCACAGCAATAGCGGAGAAGAACGTCCGCAATAGCTTTTTCAATTTTTTTCTGGAGGTGAGAAGCAAAAAGGCGAAAAATGAGCCCGCCAGCTTCTTCAAGTGAGGCAAAAAACAAAGGAAGCGCATGGAACAAATTATTATATTGGATTTTGGCTCCCCCTATACGCAGCTCATCGCGCGCCGCGTGAGAGAGTGCAAAGTTTACTGCCTGATCAAACCCTACACCACCGCGGCGGCGGAAATCGCCACACTCAAACCCAGGGGACTCATCCTCTCCGGAGGACCCCTGAGCGCCTCGGCGGCCAATGCACCGCGACCCGACCCGGCCATCTACCAACTGGGAGTACCGGTTCTTGGCATTGCCTACGGGCTGCAGGTGATGGCGCTGGAGCTGGGCGGCGGGTTGGAGCCGGCGGCACAGCGTGAATACGGCAAGGTGACTCTGAAGCTCTCGGGTACGGAATCCGCGCTTTTCCGGAACGTGGAGGCTCAAACCCAGGTCTGGAGCTCTCCGGGGGGGAGACTCTCCCGACTGCCCGAGGGGTTTATCGGCATTGGGTCCACTCCCCACAGTGACCCTGCCGCGGTGGAGGAGCCCAGGCGCCGTTTCTATGGCGTTCAGTTTCATCCGGAGGTCGTCCACTCGCTGCATGGCTATCAGATGCTGAGCAACTTCGTGCATGAGGTCTGCGGCTGCGGGGAATCCTGGACGATGCAGGCTTACCGGCGGCAGGCCATTGAGCAGATTCGCGCCCAGGTCGGCGATGAGCATGTCATTCTGGGGCTTTCGGGCGGGGTTGATTCCAGCGTGGCGGCGGTATTGCTGCAGGAGGCGATTGGCGAGCGGCTCACCTGTATTTTCGTCAATAACGGTCTCTTGCGTGCCGGTGAGGCTGAGAGCGTGCGCGATCTTTTCTGCAGAAACTTCAATATCCGGCTTCATTATGAGGATGCCTCGGAGCTGTTTCTGAGCCGGCTGGCCGGGGTTACCGACCCGGAAAAGAAGCGGGCGGTGATTGGCAACAGCTTTATCGAGGTCTTTGAGGCGGCCCAGAAAAAGGTCGGCCATGCGCGCTTCCTGGCGCAGGGGACGGTCTACCCCGACGTGATTGAATCGATTGCTGCCGATGGCAACCCCGCCACGCTGGTGAAGAGTCATCACAATGTGGGGGGGCTGCCGAGTGAGATGCGCTTTGAGCTGGTGGAGCCTTTCCGCTATCTCTTCAAGGACGAGGTGCGGGAGCTGGGCGAGGTGCTCGGGCTTTCGCGGGAGCTGGTCTGGCGCCAGCCTTTCCCCGGGCCCGGCCTGGGAGTCCGCCTGGTGGGGGAAATCACCCCTGAGCGGCTCCGGATTCTGCGTGAGGCGGACGCCATCGTCACGGAGGAGATGAGGCGCAGTGACTGGTATTACAAGGTCTGGCAGAGCTTTGCGGTGCTGCTGCCGGTGCGCAGCGTCGGCGTCAAGGGGGACCTGCGCACCTATGAAGAGACGGTCGCGCTGCGCGTGGTGGAGTCACTGGACGGCATGACGGCCGACTGGGTACGGCTGCCCTATGAGCTTTTGGAGGTCATTTCGCGGCGCATCCTGAGCGAAGTCCCGGGGGTCAGCCGCGTCTGTTATGACATCTCCCACAAGCCACCCTCCACCATCGAGTGGGAGTAAAAATTAAAAAAATAAGGTGGCATTTCCATCCAAAAATATGGAGAATGTCACGAGTCTCACAGGAGAAAGGATATAATGTATGCGATTAAGTCTCAAAAATGTAGGAAAAGTTGCTGAGGCGGATATAGAGCTGAACGGCATCACGGTAATTGCCGGTGAAAATGACACAGGCAAAAGTACTATTAGCCGTGCCCTTTTTTGTGCCTTCAATAGCTTATATCAAAAAGATGAGAAAATTTTGGAGCAAAGAAGAAGTTTTATTAAAATAAGACTAGAAAATTTTCTTGAAAGAATTCTTTTTGAGCAGAATAGAGAAGTTTTTCTTTTACAAAAAAGTGAAATATTAAAAAGTTGGAATGAAAAGATAGAAAAATTTACTGAAGAACTTTTAAAAAATAAAGATTTTTTTATTAAAAATAAAAACATTCTAAATGAACGAGTTAAAAATTTTTATTTACAAAATAAACCTGAAATAAAAAAACAGAACGAGAAAAACTCAGAAGATTTAGACAAAAA
>JAGVTF010000006.1 GCA_019136955.1 Verrucomicrobiota bacterium | reverse complement strand
GCCCAGAGAAGCACCGAGGTCATCAAAATAACCGTGCCCGCTTTCTTCAGATAAAGCCAGGAGCGGTGCCAGATCGTCATCGTGAGCGAAAAAAGCGTCGGCCGCTGGTAGGCGGGCAGCTCCATGACGAAGGGGCTCAGCTCTTTCTTGAAGAGACTCAACCCCAATACCTTAGCCAAAACCAACGCCAGCAGAATCCCGATTGAATAGACCAGCCATAAGACCGGTGCCCGCCACTGCTCAGGGAAAAAAGCCGGTATGATCAAAGCGTAGATTGGCAGCCGCGCCCCGCAGCTAAAGAGCGGCAAGACCAGAATCGTTACAAACCGATCCGCCTTGTTTTCAATAATGCGCGTCGAGATCACCGCCGGCACCGTACAGCCAAACCCAATCAAAAGCGGGATAAAGCTTTTCCCGTGTAACCCGAATCGGCTCATCACGTTATCGAGCAGACAGGCCGCCCGCGCCATGTAGCCGGTATCTTCCAGCACGGAAATCGCAAGAAAAAGCAGGACAATGTTCGGCAAAAATACGAGGACTCCCCCCACTCCGGCCAGCACCCCATCCAGGAGAAGGCTCTTGAAGGGACTTTCGGCTCCCTCCGGCCAAAAAGAGGCAATGAAGCCGCCCAGCCAGGCAAAACCATTTTCAATCCACCCCATAATTGGCTCTCCCAGCGTAAAGGTCAGCGTAAAAACCAGATACATCAGCCCCAGGAAAATCGGCAATCCCCAGCGCCCACTCGTCAGAATGCCGTCCAGCCGCGTCACCCAGCTATCCTGCCGCTCCTGGCTGCGGATGACCGATTTGCAAATCTCCAGAATCGAGTGATACCGCTGCTCAGCCAGGAGTTCTCCGGCGCTCCTGCCGGCCTCCTCGGCCAATTGGCTGGAAAGCTGCTCGGCCCGCTGCAAAAGCTCCCTGTTCCCCAGCCATTTCTGAGTCTGCACATCCCCTTCGAGCAGGTTCAAAAGCATCCAGCGGCGCAACACCGGCTTGACGTTCGGATGCGTCGCCTCCATCCGCTGCAAAAGCGCCTCCAGTGCCGGCTCCACTTCCGGCCCGTAATCCAACTTGAATTGCTGGAGCATACTGTTCTTGCTGACCTCATCCACCGCCCGCAAGACTTCCACCTTCCCAACCGCCCTGGAGGCAACGGTTTTAATCACGGGGACTCCTCCCAGCTTGCGTGAAAGCTCCTCGCAGTCGATCTCCATCCCCAGCTCCTCGGCCTTATCGCTCATGTTTAGGGCAATCACCAGCGGAATCCCCATCTCCAGGAGCCGCAGAGTCAGGTAGAGATTACGCTCCAGATTCGTCGCATCCACCACGTTGACAATGACATCGGGAGGCTCTTCAAACAGGAACGCGCGCGAAACCTCTTCTTCCGGCGAGCAGGAGCTCAGGTTGTAGGTCCCGGGTAAATCGACAAACCGGACTTCAGAGTGACACCGACGGCAAACACCCTCCACTTTTTCCACGGTCACCCCCGGGTAGTTACCTACCCGCTGCTGCGTACCGGTCATTGTATTAAAAAAAGTGGTCTTCCCCGAATTGGGATTCCCCGCTAATGCAACCCGCATAACCGGTTGTGGAGTAGATGGCTTTTTGCGCATACTTATACTGGTCTGGAGAAAACGTCCTCAGGCAAACCGAACCCAAAGCAGCCGCTCCGGGCCGGGAAAGCAGGAGGCGAAAGGGTTGGATGGCGCCCACTGGGCCGCTCCTCTCCTCCCCTAGAGTGGCCGGACGGATATCGCCCGTGCAGCCTCAAGGCTTAACGAAAGACGGCTGCGGAGAATCTCGACTATGAGTGAGCCGCGCCCATTCCTGCAGAGCAGACGCAGCGGCACCCCTGGCACAAAACCCAAAGAATGAAGACGTGAGGCAAAAGCTGTCGGCGCCTGAACACTAAAGACCCGCGCGCTGCTCCCCACCGGCAAATCCCCCAACGAGAATTGTTTGCAGTGGTTTCTGCAGCAACGGCCACGGCCGGGCATCGTATTTGAAGGCATCGCATCCGCGGGCGAACCCGCTCCCGGTGTCGTACCTTCGTTCACTGTAGGCATCTTCATAACAATCTGAGACAATATCAAAAACCGATTCTATAGAACTACTTTTCTGCTTTTTGGGCCAACTTCCGCTCTCGGCAATAGCGCGTGAACTTCTCACGCCAGTCCGCCGGACTCTCCGCGCTTTCCATCACATACTGGGAGAGCAGGCTTAGCCGCTCCACCAGCGCCTCATTGGCCTCATGCTCCATTTTGCAGGCCACGGCTTCCGCCTTTTCCGGATCAATCAACAGGATATCAGTGAAAAACTCCTGCAAAACAGTATGTTTGCGCAATACCCTTTCCGCCTGCTTTTCGCCTTCCGGAGTCAGCGTTATCACGTCATACGGAGCATAGTTGATCAAGCCCTTGGAGGCCAAAACCTGCAAGGCGGAAGTAACCGAGGAACGGCTCACGCTGAGTCGATCGGCAATATCCTTGGCGCGGACCCCGTTTTTCTCCAGGATCACAAAAAGCATCGCCTCGAGGTAATCCTCCAGGCTCGCGCTTAATCTATTGCTTTCACTACTCAAAGTATCTCGTTTCCATTCTTCTGGCCGCCTCCCAAATTTAGCGACACCAAAAATGTAAGCCCCGCCTAACTTTTTTGCAACTCTTTTTTCCTCTTTCACCCAAACAACGACCCACCTCAAAAACATCCACCCCCTTATTACTCCTTGCCCGTAACTTTTCCGTGTGATATAATCCGCCAAATTGCTCTGAAAATCGGGAGAATAAGAAAGCTCACACGGCAAGATAAACAGGATGAAAAGATCGCAAACCAAATCAAAGCAGCGCGTGGCTGACCATGGCGAAGTCTTCACCTCCGAGCGAGAAGTCAATGCCATGCTCGACCTGGTAAAACACGAGACCGAACGTATTGACAGCCGTTTTCTCGAACCCGCCTGTGGCAACGGTAATTTTCTGGCTGAGATATTGCGCCGTAAACTCAATGTCGTCAAACGGCGCTACGGCAAAAACCCTTTTGATTATGAACGTTATGCCGTCATCGCCGTCTCCAGTATCTACGGCGTTGAGCTCTTGCCCGATAACACCGAAGAATGCCGCCAAAGAATGTTCGAAATCTTCGACCGGGAATACACGGAAAACTGCCCCAAGGAGGCCAACGATGAAACACGCGAAGCCGTCCGCCACATCCTCCGTCATAACATCCTCTGTGGCGATGCGCTCACCATGAAAACCGCCACTGGCGAACCGATCATCTTTGCCGAATGGTCCGCCATTAATGCACATCTGATCAAACGCCGCGATTTCCGCCTCGACCAGATGCTCGAAGAAAGCAATAACCATGTTCAGATGGACCTCTTCGGCGATTCAGGTGCCTACCATCGCGACGAAGCCGGTGCCATCATCCTCAAACCGGTCCGAGAGTTCCCACCCGTCCACTATAGAAAGCTCCAGCAACATGAGTGACCTCCAAAAAAACGTATATAACCCCGATGTACTCTCCTGCCTCGCCAACCTCTCCAACGAAGAGGTTTTCACACCGCCAAATATTGTCAACCAGATGCTTGACCTGCTCCCTCAGGAGCTGTTCCGCAGTACACATACAAAGTTCCTGGACCCCGCCTGCAAATCCGGAGTCTTCCTTCGCGAAATCGCCAAGCGACTCCTCAAAGGCATTGAAGATAAAATTCCCAAGCTGCAGAAACGCATTGACCATATCTTCCAAAAACAGCTCTTCGGTATCGCCATTACGGAACTAACCTCTCTCACCTCACGCAGAAGCGTTTATTGCTCCAAATACCCCAACAGCCGCTTTTCTGTATCCCGGTTCGATAACCCCGAAGGTAATATTCGCTTCAAAAA
>JAGVTF010000303.1 GCA_019136955.1 Verrucomicrobiota bacterium | reverse complement strand
TTTGCGACGGAGCAGGCGAGCCGAAGCGCTCAAATCTCGATCATCTCAGCCGTGGCGCACTCTTATCTTAATATCGCCTCGGCGCAGGAATGCGTGGCGCTGGATAAGGAACTGGTCGCCTCTTATCGCGATACCTATGAGCGGGTCAAGCGCAACTACGATCTGGGTCTGGTTTCGGAGATTGACGTGAGCCGCTCGGCATCGCAGGTGGCTGTGGCAGAGCGCAGCGCAGCAGTCTACTTGCAGCTTCTGGCACAGAGCAGGAATGCGCTGGAGTTCCTCCTGGGAGCACCGGTGCCGGAAGAGTTGCTGCCGGAGAGCCTGACCGGTT
Source organism: Verrucomicrobiota bacterium (assembly GCA_019136955.1). Lineage (GTDB taxonomy): Bacteria > Verrucomicrobiota > Verrucomicrobiia > Limisphaerales > UBA1412 > UBA1412. Next base: position 3,552 of record JAGVTF010000303.1, on the reverse strand, counting down.
TGGCGCCTGCACGAGAGGTGAGTGCGGGTATTTCTTCGGAAATTCTGCTCAAGCGGCCTGACGTGCTGGCGGCGGAGAATCAACTCCTGGCGGCCAATGCCAATATTGGTGCGGCACGGGCGGCCTATTTCCCCAGGATTTCCCTGACGGCGGCCATTGGCAGTGCCAGCAGCGAGCTCTCAGGTCTCTTTAAATCGGGCAGCGGCTACTGGAGCTATGCGCCACAGTTGGCGTTGCCGATTTTCGATATGCGGACCTGGGCCTCGCACAGAGCCTCCAAGGTGAAGAAGGAGATGATGATCAGCGAGTATGAGAAGGCGATTCAATCGGCTTTTCGTGATGTGGCTGATGTCCTGGCGACGCTTGGGACGATCGACAAACAGGTAACGGCGCAGGAGGAATATGTCGCGGCGGTGAAGCGGACTTATGAACTGGCCAACTATCGCTACGAAAGCGAGATCGATAACTACCTGAGCCTGCTGGATGCGCAGCGCTCGCTGCACAGCTCTGAGCAGTCACTGGTGATGCTGGTGCGTGAGAAGTTCGCCAGCCAGATCGACCTCTACACGGTTCTGGGCGGCGGCTGGGAGGAATCCCCGGATGAGCTTGAAGAGAGCTTTCAACTGACGGAGACGACTCCGTCTGAGCTGAACTGATAGAGGGTAATAATCTAAAGTGAAAATGCCGCTGGCGTGACTGGCGGCATTTTTCATGGGGGTAGTAGAGAGATAGATTGCTCTGGGCGCTTTGGTTTTGGTATCCTCTGGGCTGTGAAGAGGCGAGCTTTTTTGAAGGTAGCGGGTGCGGCAACGTTGTGTGCGGCCGCCAGATGTATGGCGATGGCGTCGGCTTCTCCGGCTTCGATTTTTACAGGTGCTGCCAGGGATGCAGCTCTGCCGGATTTATCAATCGGCAAGGTGATGAGCGTCGCTGGCCCCCTGAAGCCTTCACGACTGGGGGTGACCTTGGCGCATGAAATCCTGATTCGTGATTTAAGCGGAGCCGATGCGCCCGGGGCTATTCGCTACGATATGGAGAAGGCCTTTGAGCTGCTTTTGCCCAAGCTGGTAAACCTCAAAACGGCCGGTTGTCAAACGCTTGTAGAGGCGACCCCTGCCTACATGGGGCGCAACGTAAAATTCCTGCAACGGCTCTCCAGAGCTTCGGGCCTGAACATCCTGACCAATACCGGCTACTCGGCGGAAGAGGGTTCGCGCTATTTGCCGGCCTCGGTGGAGAGCGAAAAGATGGAGGATATCGCCTTTGGGTGGATACGGGAGGCGTGGTACGGCGTGGGTGAGAGCGGTGTGCGCCCCGGGGTGATCAAGCTCGGACTTGAAAGCGGGGGACTCACGGCCTTGCAGGGCAAGCTCTTCCAGGCAGCGGCCAGAACACACTTGCAGACGGGGCTGCCGCTATTGGTTCAATCTGCTGATGGGCTCGGGGTGGCTGAGGGATTAAGCCTTCTGCGCAGGGAGGGAATAGAGGCCGAGGCGCTTATCTGGGCCGGTGGAAGCGAGGCCAGCAACCGTGAACGGCTGGAGCAGGCGAAGATGGGGATTCGGCTTTGCCTGGGGGCAATCACGCCAGAGAGTGCCCGGGAATATCTGCAACTGCTGGGGCAGCTCAAGAAAGAGAAGCTGCTGGACCGTGTTCTGCTTGGCCATGGCTCAAGCCACTACTGGGTGGCCGCGTCCGGGACCGAAAAGAGCCTGCGTCCCGTGGGGGAAATGGAGCGGTATCTCTGGATACTGGATGGGTTTCTTCCGCAATTGCAAGAGGTCGGCTTCAGCCGCTCGGAGGTGGCGCAGATCACAGAAAAAAATCCCCGCGATGCTTTTGAGATTGGGGTTCGCAAGGCGGGGAGTCGTCGGAAGAAAAAGTATCTCCTCTTTTAGAGTTTGGAGTTTAGAGGAATCACGGCTCAGGCGAGGAAATCCTGGGAGCGCATCCGCTTGAGGGAGCTGCGCCAGGCGTATACGCAGAGGATCAGATCGTAGAGGAGAGCCGCCAGAGTGATGAGGACAAGGAGCCAGGGCATCTGGCCCAGGTTGAAGGCTTGAGTCAGGTCGTCGGTGGTTTTGTACCAGAATATGAAGAGCAGATAGGCGATAATCCAGGGCGCGCACAGGACCAGTGCGATGGTTCTCAGGAAAGCGTACTGGATATTCTTGGCGCGCAGTGAAAAGCGGACCGCGACCAGAGACAGGGCGAGGATATCCGCTAGGAGGAGAATGACCCCGTAAGCGACAGGAATATAGGCAACGGTAAAGGGGGTGAGCTCCGGGATGGGGAAATTGGAATAGAGGGGCGGCGGCACGGCTTTGGCTGCCTGTGTGATTGCGTAGTAGGCGACGATCGCGAAGGTGAAGAAGAGGAGAGGCCAGGCGCGTTTAAAGATGTTTTTGACTTGGGAGAGGATGATTTGCCGGGGAGAAAAGCGGCTCATGAGAATGAGCGGGAGCATCTGGGTGGAGACATCGCGGCGGATACGGACGGTGACCAGACAGGCGGTCCAGATTTTGAGGACGATGCAGGAGATGACGCAGAGAGGGGCGGCCATGAGGGAAGGGGCCAGGATGGCGGCTGAAGGGATAAGGGTGGTGAGGAGCTCCAAAAAAACGGCCAACGGTTCCAGAGAGAGGTGGAGGAGCCAGGCGACGGGCAGGATGGCGCTCAGCCAGAGTATCCAGAGGGAAAGGGAAGGGATGCGGTCCCGGTAATTGACCCAGTCATAGGGATTGGTAAAGCGGAGACGGAGGCGCATTCTGCGGGCGAGGGAGCCCAGGTTGATATTCTGGAAAAAAAGTCCGATTCGATTTCGAAGGATACGTTTGCGCGACGGAGGCTGCTTCCTCCAGACTCGGGAGGCAACCCAGCCCGCACCGCAGAGAAAGAGGGCGGAGAGCACGAGAAGAAAAAGCATACCCCATTTGCAGAGATGGAACATCCAGAGCAAGTCTTCAGGAGTGCGCGGTGCGGAGAAAAAGGTGAGCATGATGAAAAAGATGCCCCCGGGAGTGAACGGGAAGAGGGTTTTGATGAGGTTTACGGACACTTCCTGGCTCAGAACCCCCTGATTTTGAAGAGTAAAACTGGTGAGAGGGATCAAAACGGAGATGCCGAAGGTGACAAAGGCGATAAAGACGATGGAGAGCGCGCTGGAAGTTCTCTGAGTGGAGCAGAAGCTGGAAATAAAAATGCCGCCGCCCGTCGAGAAACAGAGCCAGCAGAAGATAAAGGCATTCATGGCGAGAAAAGCATCCAGGGAGACGCCGCCCATGAAGAAAGCGGTCGCCTGAAGCGGCAGCAGGGTGAGAATCGTCTGGAGATGGAGCTGGATCGCAGAAAAAAACTTCCCGAGGATGATATCCGGGCTTTTGAGAGGCGTGAGGAAAAGGAGGCCCAGAGTATCTTCCTCACGCTCACGGCTCAGGGAGGAAGAGGCGAAATAGCCGGAGGCGCCCGCATAAATGGCTGATATGCCGAGGGTCGAAAAGAAAAGGAACTGGCCGTCCTTCATCACGTCATAGAAACCGCCGGCCAGAGCGA
>JAGVTF010000019.1 GCA_019136955.1 Verrucomicrobiota bacterium | reverse complement strand
ACGCCCTTGTAGAAACGCAGACGATCCACGTAGCCGGTGAAGGGATAACCACCGGTATACTCTGCACCGATCATACCGCAGTTGTTAACATCTACGCCTGCTGCACCCGTGGCGCTACCGGCAAAATTGGCGAAGTTCACACCTCTGTTGTAATCAACCGTGCCGCCCAGTTTGCCATCCAGATAGACATAGATTTTGCCGGCAGGATGGTCATAGACGCAGGCAATGTGATGCCAGCCGCCATCCTCGGGTATCTTAACCTTGGTATCAATATCCAAAATCGCCATCGTCGTCATGTAAATGGTGAAATCGGAGCTGATCGAGAAAGCGATACGCGGGCACTTACCCTCCGGACTATTCCAGAGCTGGAAGAAGACCTGTTTGGCCGTGCTCTTGGAGAGACCCTTGAACCAGGCTTCCATGGAGAAACTCGGGTCAGTCGTATCGCCGAAGTCAATCGTATCGGTCTTAAAATAGCCGTACTTACGAACAGAGCTATTATCCACAAACACGGAGAAATCATCCGTTATGGAGGGGTCGATATCCCGAGGCGGAGTGCTCTCGGAGAACTGAATCTGGCGAATATCACCCAGGATTTCCGTTCCGCTTTCCAGCGAAATCACCGGAGTCGTCGAGCTGTCAAAAGGCACCGTCTCCTCGTTGAAGTCAAAGGCGATCACCGTGTTGGCCGTAATCGGCTTGGGATTGGTCGCATCCGAATCAAGTTGAGTGTCATCCAGAAGCCCCTTGTGCAAACGGACACGGTCCAGCTTGCCCTGGAAAATAGAGGTACCCGTCGTGCTGGCACCCACTCCAAGATAAGCATTCTGGTAAGCGCGGAACTTGCTCGGCGTTGAAATTTCCTGATACAGGTAACCATCCTGATAGAAGCGGACCATACCATCGCCTTCATCCCAACCACCGGTTGGGTCCCAGGAACAGGCCAGATGTATCCAGCGGTTGTCTTCCGTAGAGAGAACGATATCGGAAACGACATCCTGCACATCCCTGAAAGTGAACACGAAATTGTGGTCGGTGGTTACGCCGATTTTGAAGGTATCTCCCAGGTTAAAATAATCCTGGACTGTTTTGGTGCTTTCAGGGTCTACAAAGACCCACCCTTCCCAAGTGAGCGGCTGCGTCAGATCAAACGGCTCGGCGGCGTATTCGCCGCGCAGCCAGCCATGCCCTTCAAACAGGGCGGCTCGGTCATTCGCAAGCCCTGAGGGTGCCTCCAATACGCCGGTTGGTGTCCAGGCCGGGTCAATCTCCGTCCCCAGACTCACCGTGACATCTCCAACACTACTCCGGGAAACTAAACCCTCCCCTTCATTGAATTGGAAATCAAGTAGCAGCTCCGCCGCAGAGGCTGAAGCCGCCGCCACCAGGAACGCCGCAGCGAATCCCAAAGTGGCTTTTGTCCAATACCTAGTTTTAGTCATAATACTGTATTAGTTCTGTTTAATTGCGTTCTATCGGGTTGTTGAAGGTTTCTCTTGCTCTTGCCGCTCAAGATAATCAAAAAAATCTTCCAATCCCATATCGAGAGAATTTTAGCATGTTACCAAAAAACGGCAAGTAATAAAAAAGACCATATAGAAAAAAAACAAGCCAGGCACCGTTTAACTCATTGCAAATGAGGATAATTCTCTTTTATTTCTTTTCGATAAACCTCGGCACTTGTAGAATCAAAACAGACCAGAAAGACCTCCATATCAGAGTTACTCTCTTTGAAATACTCCACCAGAGCTTTGAGCGCCACCCGCGCGGCCTCCTCCAGCGGATAGCGGTAAACTCCGGTACTGATGGCCGGAAACGCGATACTGCCGCAGCCGGCCTGCTCAGCCAGCTTCATACTGTTCAGGTAGCAGCGCCGGAGCAGCTCGGCCTCTCCACGGGCTCCACCGCTCCAGACCGGCCCCACCGTATGAATCACATGACGGGCCGCCAGACGATAACCTTTAGTGATCCTGGCCTCCCCGGTCTCGCAGCCGCCCAGACCGCTGCACTCATTGAGGAGCTCCGGACCGGCCGCCCGATGAATAGCGCCATCCACGCCGCCACCGCCCAGAAGCGAGCGATTGGCGGCATTCACAATCGCATCCACCCTGCATTGGGTGATATCCCCTTCAATTACCTGAATTTTCATTCTCTCCTAACCCATTCTTTTTTCAAAATCAGACCATGCTCCCGCTATCTCCTGATTTCCCAGACCCAGTCCCCTTTGGCCGCCGGCAGGCTTGCCGGAGCCCGGACTCCCCCATCATCCACACGGTCCCAGCCCGGCGCCCAGAGCAGGTAGCCGGTATCAGTGAGCTTAATCCGTGGAGGCAGGGCGCTGACCCAATCGCACGGGAGCTCCTCCACCGGCAGGCGCTCTGCCAATGCCTCAAGTGAGGCCGGGTAGCGCTCGTTTTCCAGCCGGTAGCGCTCCAGAGCGCAGGCCACCTCTGCCGCCTGGACCAAAAATTGATGATAGGCCGCATCGAGGAAGCCCTCCTCTAAACCGTAAACGGCCTCGGTGGCGCGAATCAGCCTGGCATGGGGCGCCCCCAAATCGGGGTGCGTATAGTAATCGAGCGTTTTGAAGGTTTCAGCGAGCTCGGTTGGCTTATAGCGCCGGTCGGCATCATCGAAAATATTGAGCATGGAGTCCATCATCAGATTAAACTCCAGGAGCTCGCGATAATACCAGCCAATGGGCCGCAGACGCGTTTTGAGCGCTTTGAACCTCCCCTCCAAGCCGGGCGACGTCTCCGGGCTCCCATAGACCTGGTGGATCAGCACCTCCATCCACCGGAGGTCGCCGACCAGTTCCTCATTATGAGCGGCTCTGGTACCCATCAGTCTCAGTTTCAGGTCGTTCCAGAAGCTTACCTTCCCCAGCCGCTCCTGGAATCGCCGCAATTGCCCGGCCTGCCATGCCCCGGCCTCCAGTCCCTCCCAGAGAACGCTCAGCGCCATTTCGCTGATATTCATCCGGATTCTGAGGCTAATGGGGAATGGCTCCCGCTGAAGCGTATCCGCGATATCCAGCATATAGAGGATATCCTCCTGAGCCTGTTCAGTTTCTCCGCGGGCAAGATGGATGCAGGCAAAAGCCATCGAGTAATGGGCCAGCCCCTTCAGGGCGCCCAGGTGCGGAAGAAGAGGATTCAAGAAGAGACCATGATTATCCTGCCTATATTGGATGGGGTAGCGGCATTGCGGTCTCTCCTTCAGATACTGGCGCAGCTCTTCATATAAGGGCTGGTTCGGCTTGAGCCGCTCATCCCAGAGCTTCAGGGTCTCCTCCAGAGTGGGGGCCGTCTCCGCCGTCTCGCCGCTCGCCCCTGAACCGCCGTTAAAGAATTTAGCCAAATCAGCCCGACGCAGCTCCTCCATGCTGGGTGCCCAGCCGGAGGAAGTTTTCGGAGCCCCGGCACTGAAAGCTATCCACCGCTCCGCCTGGCTTTTCTCCTCCCCGGAGAGCTCCCTGGCCAGTTCATACTCGCCCCCCGGATGGGAAGCGGCAGTGAACTGCCATTGCCAGTAGGGATGAGCGGCGAAGTTCTCCCCATCGGCCAGAGGTGGCGGGATGACATCTTTCATCCAGATATAGTTACGCTCCGGAGAAGTGGGAATCGCAAAATCCTCTGAATCGACTGAATCGACCCAGCCATCGGCCTGCCGCGCATAACGTTGCCACGCTTTGCGTCCGCCCATGTTTTCGAGCTGATACCAGCCAGCCAGCGCCAGAACGCCCAGGAGGAGCACGCCACACAGGATGAGGCACGGTTTCCTCAGGGGGCAGGTGGAGGTTGAACAGCTTTCAGCAGCTTTTTGCATAGTATGTCAAGCATACATGCAAGTCATCAAAAAGACAAGCTTAAACTGAAAAAATAATTTTT
>JAGVTF010000222.1 GCA_019136955.1 Verrucomicrobiota bacterium | reverse complement strand
AGCGACGCTATAAATTGAAATGCTGGTGTTACTGCTAATCCCAATATTTGCAATTTGCTTGAGGCTAAAGGTGAGCGCATAAGCGATCCAGCCCAGAGTAAGGATTATAAAAAAAGCGCACAAAAACAGAGCAGAGAGAAAAATCCGAGTTTTCTTTCGTGAGAATTTGAGTTCGGTTTCCTCTATTTCTTTCATAGCTTTATAAGGTTTGTTTGTGTGGCTGGCATAGTTAGCTCAAGAGGCACCTACTGAACAGCCAAGCTGATACTACTCTCTATTGGAATGTTTAACAGTCTTTTCCGTGGGGGCACACTCCACTTTCCTCCGGTGGCAGCATTTCCTTGTTTCCAAGTAACCACTCTGGTATTCCTTCGCAGTGCCAGGTGGCTTGGATAGATTCACGAGTGCGGAGATAGTCAGCATTAGTGTTATTAACCAAAATTTCTGCAGGAATAGCTCTGCCGTTATAATTTGAAGCCATTGTGATCCCGTAGGCTCCGGCGCTCATGATGGCCAGTAAGTCACCCTCTTTTACTTGCGAAATTTCTCTATTCAGTCCAAAAGTATCGGCAGACTCACAAACTGGTCCCACAATGTCTGCCGTGAAAGTTTTCTCAACACGGGTTTTTTCGAGGGGAATAATTTGGTGGTAAGACTCATAAAGGGCAGGGCGGATTAAATCATTCATGGCCGCATCCACAATTACAAAGTTCTTCTTTCCTGTCTGCTTAACATATTCCACCCGAGTGGCCAAAATGCCTGCATTGCCCATGATAAAGCGACCAGGCTCCATGAGTATTTTGATACCCGATGTAAACAGCGGCTTTAGAAAAGGAATGAGAGCATCTGCCAGTTTTTCAGGGCTGGCAAAGTCTTTGCCTTCATTCTGCCACCAACGCGCTGAGCCACTTTCCAATGCCTGCTCATAGGCGATGCCCAGTCCGCCGCCAATACTGAAAAACTCAATTCCGTACTTCTCCTTGAGTGAAGCTACTAAAGGGGCCATCTTTTCCATCGCTTTCTCAAAAGGAGAAACAGTTGTCAACTGAGAGCCAATATGTATTTGAACTCCCTTCAGGTGGATGTTTTTATAGTTGAAGTGAGCTTTTTGGTAAAGTGATTCTACCTCTTCAAAAGCTATTCCAAATTTATTTTCATAAGTTCCCGTCGTTATTTTCGCATGAGTCTTTGCATCAACATTGGGATTTACTCTAATAGCTACAGGAGCTTTTTTATTTTTCTTTTTTGCCAGGCGGTTAATACGCTCCAGCTCAGGGATGCTTTCTACGTTGAAGGCATAGACGCCCAGCTCCAGGGCGTTATCAATTTCAATTTCTGTTTTTCCAACCCCTGCGAATACGCATAGCTGGGTTTGGCCACCAGCATATTTCACCTTGTTTAGCTCACCACTGCTGACGACATCAAAGCCAATGCCCTGCTGCGCCATTAGCCTGAGGATTCCGAGGCTGGCATTGGCTTTTACGGCATAGCAAAGATGGGGCTCCACTGGAGCCATTGCTGTCTGAAGGCGACGAATGTTCTCAAGAATTGTTTTTTGAGAGTAGATGTAGAGAGGAGTGCCTGCTTTTTGGACGAGCTCTTCTACTGCTATGGATTCACAGTAAAGCTTTGTGCCTTTATAATAAAAATCGTGCACAGTTGTTTAAAGGTTTGTATGGCGTTGAGCGGGAAAGAATGCAGCATGCAGGGCTCGAAGTGCGTCGTCAGCTTTTTCAAGGTCCACAATAACAGAAATTTTAATTTCGCTGGTAGAGATCATTTCGATGTTGATACCGGCATCCGCCAGGGCGCCAAACATAAGGGCAGCTACTCCAGAATGGCTTTTCATCCCTACTCCGACTATGGAAATTTTAGCGATCTGGTCGTCTTCCGCCAGTCCCGCAAAGCCGCTATTGCTTTTAATGCCGAGCAGGACATCATGAGCTCGCTTCAGGTTGGGCTTGTCAACAGTGAAAGAGATGTCTGTAGCAGACTTTGCTGTCTCTGGGCTGTTGTTCTGAATGATCATGTCCACATTGATTGACGCGCTACCCAGGGCCTTAAAAACGCTGGCCGCTGAGCCCGGTTTATCGGGGACACGGGAAAGGGTAATCTTGGCCTGATTTTTATCCATGGAAATACCACGGATAATTACATCTTCCATACTTTTAGTTTCCTCTTTCACAATAGTACCTGGTTTGTTGTTCATGCTTGATCGGACTTCAAATATCACTTCAAATTTTTTTGCAAACTCAATGGAGCGCGATTGCATTACTTTAGTGCCCAGCGATGCAAGCTCCAGCATTTCGTCATAAGAAATTTCACTGAGTTTTCGCGCTTCGGGAACCAGGCGCGGATCCGCCGTGAAGACTCCCTCCACATCGGTATATATCTGGCAAATATCGGCTTTTAAAGCGGCAGCAAGTGCGATGGCCGAAAGGTCAGAGCCACCTCTGCCCAAAGTCGTGATCATGCGATCATCAGTCTCCCCCTGAAAGCCTGCAACAATGACCACATGTCCCTGAGAGAGACATTCGCGTATTTTGGTCGGGGATATATTTTTGATTTTTGCTCGCGTGTGGGCTCGGTCGGTTCTAATGCCGGCCTGTGCACCAGTCAGGGAAGTTGCTGGGATACCCTTTGCATGCAGCGCCAGGGCCATCAGCGCAATTGTGGCCTGCTCACCCGTAGCCAGCAGCATGTCCATCTCTCTGCGATTGGGAGAGGGGATGATGCTCTGCGCCATCTGAATAAGCCCATCAGTGACGCCACTCATGGCAGAGACAACCACTACGACAGAGTCATTTTTTTCCCAGTACTCAGCTACACGGGCCGCAGCACTTTGGATACGTTCAGGGTTTGCGACAGATGTGCCTCCGTATTTTTGTACGACTAACATTTATCAGCTAAAAAGTGGTGACCAAAAGGCGTAAATAGTAAGGTTGCCTGCCCCTCAGCCCCAAGGGGGCAGGCTACTAAAAAGAGAGCTTTCTGTCAAAGTTAAAGCAGAGGCAAAACTTTTAAATGATTCAAGAAACTTGACAAGCTCATTCATTTTGCTAATGATCATTTATCAGCTCAACTGGGCGGAGAAGAAACAGGTCAGGCGGGCAATAGATTTTACTGGAGGAAAAACAAAAAGGGGAAAGCGTGCAGATAGAAAGTATAAAAATGTTTTGTGATCTTTCTGAAACGGAAAGTTTTACAAAGGCTGCCCAAATCAATGCCATCACCCAGTCCGCTGTAAGCCAGCAGGTTCGGGCCATGGAGAAGCACTTTGGCTGCCAGCTTGTCGAACGGAGTAAAAAGAAGTTTCGACTGACCCGTGAGGGTGAAACTTTAAACCAATATGGGCGCTCCCTCATCCGTGCTTATGATGAACTTTGCAGTAAGCTGCAGGATATGCGCGATGAAGTCGGGGGGACGATTCGCCTCGCCACCATTTATAGCATCGGTCTGCATGACCTGCCTCTCTATCTCAGGCGGTATCTGAAAAAACACTCGACAGTCAGTGTGCAGGTGGAGTACAGGAGGGCGAATCAAGTCTATGAAGATGTGGTTAGCAATGTAGTCGATATTGGGATGGTTGCTTACCCGGTGCGTGACTCGAAAGTGGAAACGATTTTTTTGCACCAGGATTTAATGGTCTTAATTGCCAGTGAGGAGCATCCTCTGGCAAAGAAAAAACAGGTTAGCATAAAGGACTTGAATCAGCAAAAGTTTGTAGCTTTTGAATCAGGAACACCCACTCGTAAGGCTGTAGACAAGCTTTTTAAAGAGCATGATATTTCTGTTCAAGTGGTGATGGAGTTTGACAATGTTGAGACGGTTAAACGTGCTGTAGAAATTAATAATGGGGTCTCACTGGTACCCCGGCGCACGGTAACTCAAGA
>JAGVTF010000238.1 GCA_019136955.1 Verrucomicrobiota bacterium | reverse complement strand
CAGCGGATAGGCAGCGGCAGCAGCTCAGAACAGTATTATATTCGCAAGACGGCCTCTGATTCGATTACTCATAACGAGGGTAGCAACGGTATCATTCATTGCCATATTGAGAGCGCAGACCCTTTTGCAATCGAGCTGAGCGACCCAGATGAGGCGAGCGCAGGCGATACCATCCAGATAATCGTAACAAAAGCGGCGACAGTATCTAAAAACACCGCTAAAATAGAATTAGCGGATGGATATTTTACGGCTCCTGAAGTGGAGCAGTTTGAAACTTTTGATGTAACGACTGGCAGTGCAACGACTCTCTTATGCGTACAGGTGAGTGGTGGAAAACGATGGGCGGTCTTGCGTAAACCAATAACTTAAAAGAGAAAAGGAGAACTAAAAAAAACCAATAACTTAAAAGAGAAAAGGAGAACTAAAAATGGAAACTACAGGAACTAAAAACATCGCAATGGTGGATACGAATCTTGCTATAAAGAGGATTCCAGTGGGGAGTGAGGGCGATATTATGATCCACGGCGCAAACGCCCAGACGGCCCCATTGTGGAAAAGTGTCGCTAATGCGGGAATACCTTACACGACTGGCGCTTCGTGGGATTACAGTGAGAACAACAGTGTTTTAAAGCTCAAGCTGACAAAGGGCGCAGGCGACCCCGTCTACAGCTCAGCCCTTCCAATGGCGAGCGGGGCTCAGGTCGGGATGGTGTCTATGACTACACAGAGCTTTTCTGGCACGAAAACGCTTTCGGGCGACTGGAAGGTTATCGGCACACAGAGCTGGCTTGGAGACCCCGCCGAAACGAGCGCAAGCTCAAAGTATGACCATATTTTCAGGAAGGGCTCAGGAGCGGCTCTACTGGACTATTCAAGTGGTTTAAAATCGAGCGGTGCATGGATAGGGCTTTACGAATGGGAGACGGCTACAGCGGCAGAGAATGATTCCTACGTGACGCCAGAAGCGGATGCGACCGTGGATAAGGGAAGCTGGCTTTCTCGGATTGTGCATGGTGCTTCAAGCATGGATTTTTTCCATAAAACTGGGCTCTTTAAGTTTGGCGGCAACATACTCCCCACGGGAGCCAACAGGACTTTGGGCGATGCCAACAGCCGATGCCGAGGGGCAGGCACCGGAAAATATATTGTCTGGAAGGAGGGCGAAGGCGCCACTCCCGGGAAGTTTGAAACTACGGATGACTTAGATGTTGGTTTTGACGGGCCAACAGAAGATAATGTTTTTTTAAGGTCAACACCTGCCGGAGCTGGCTATGCTGCAGAATGGGTGCTGATTCCAGATTGGTTAGCTAAAACAGACGGTGGATGGATAAAAGGCCCATTATCTACAAACTCGTTTGAGAGCAAAGGGCTTTATTACGGTATCGACCATTTAACCTACAGCGATGATTATATGGAGCTTAACACCAGAATCCCCGCAACAGCGCAGGGCGACGGTGTTGTTTCGTATGTTGTCAAAGTGGACGGCTTTTACACTCAAAACCCAGACATTACTATCCAGTTTGACGTATTTATCAAAACTGATAGCTCTGGTCTGAAAAGCCTAAAGTACACGAATCACGGCCACAAGGCGCCTGATAAAATCAGATACAATGTGGTTAGTGGTGAGGTTGTCTTGTTCTTCAACTTTCCCGACGACGAAACAGATGAGAAGTTTCTGCGGTTTAGCCTCCTTGCTCCGGTTGTTCAAAAGAACGGTGGCGGCACTTTGGACAACTCTGACTTTGACAAAAGCGGATGGTCTGACTTTCCAAACTATCTAAGGAACGGCCAGTGGGAGAAGGCTGGGAAAACCTCCGATTCTGGCTACACAGGTTGGACAGAAGCCCCAGAGGTTGTTATAACTGCCCCGCCCGCACCGCATGAACATACTTTTGTCACAAACGCCCTGCAAGCGGAGCGGCTTGCCACTGGCAGGCTTCTGGGTATCGGGGGTGCCGTTGTCGCCCCTGCTCAGGAGTTTAACGGCGAAAACGACCTGATTCTGAATGTTACCCATATAAACGCTGATTATCTGGCTGGCGTGGTGCCGATTGAAGCCTTGCCCGTTGGAGCAACAGAAGATGAGGTTGCGGCCGGAAACCACACGCACACGGCCTTTACGAATGACATCACTATTACCACCCTGAACGGGAGTCTGGGAGCTAACGAATATGGGCTGATAGGCGCAGATGATGATGGAAAGCTCAAGAGGCTGGCAAACGAGTATGTGCGTCCTCGCAGGGTGGTTTTTCTCAAAGAAGCCGACACGGGGGATTCTGCGGGCAATGCGAAGGTTTTACCACACAGAGCTGGCACGGATACAACGTATCTCATTGATATACAATCAGTTAATAAAACGCTGTATGTGAAGCTCCCTGAATATACCAATTACAAGAGCGGTGATACGCTTGAGTTTGTAATGCTAACAAGCAGCAATGATTACTCTATTACAAAACTGGACATTCGCAAGAATGCAATGCAAGCTGAGATGTACAAAACTAGCAGCGATTATCCGATTGCTAATGCAGAAGTAACGACTGGCGTTGTCGTTAAAATCCATATTATAGCTGATGGTAGTCCGCCTGCGCATAAAGCCATCGTTACTAGACATTCAATAATTTAACCAACAGTAAAAGAAAGGAAAATTTAACCATGAGTAGAAGAATTTTAGATGATAGAATTGAGCTGGAAGACTTTGTCTTCTCTGAATTAGGTACAGGCAACATTGAATCAAATTCATTTACTTTACTGGCCGATGACTATAATAGTCAATGTCTAAACCCTGGGTATGGGTCTACTTATACCTTAGCCGTGGTAGGCATAAACCAGCAGACAGGTAATACAGAGATGGTAGCTTATACGGCAGGCGGGGCAACCTACACACCTGCTGCATGGCCGGATGGATACTATAAAATTGAGATTCGGCAGTATTTAACTTCCGGGGGAACAGCGTTATCGCATATTGTGGGGCCCGGTGAGTATACAAACTGTCACACGAAAACAATGTACTGGAATAAATCACCGTTACGTTGCATGGTTTATGTTGCTCCGGGAAGCTTTATGATGGGTAGCCCGGTGAGTGAATACGGTCACGTGGAAGGCTCATCTTGGACAAAGGAGCTGCTCCATAAAGTCACACTGTCTAAAGGAATGTACGTGCAACGGACGCAGCTAACTATCCAAGAGTTTGGTTTATTGATGGCCAAGATAGACGGTAGCGTTGTTCATAGGCACATAGGAGGCTATATTGGAAACGGTACTTTAACGGCAGCTAATTATTATAATACTACATCTTTAACATTGACGGTGAGTCAAAAGCCTATGCAATATCTGAGTTGGCGTGATATGATGTGGGACCCCGATGCTTATGGGGACGGGTATCCTTATGATATTACAAATAGTTATTATCATACCGGCGGCAAATGCCTTATAAGCAGATTAAACTCAGGTACTGTATCTGGTTTTAGTGTTGAGGGGTATACATGGAATCTGCCTACAGAAGCCATGTGGGAGTATGCTGCCCGGGCGGGCGTTGGAACAGCCTTACCGTCTGGCCAGAACTTGAATTATCCAACAAGTCTTGAGGGTGGAAGTGATTCTACTTTACAATCAAATTTGAACAGGGTTGGGTGGTATAAAGGTAATGCTGGCGCGTTAAAAACGGTTGGCCTTAAAATGCCTAATCGGTGGGGACTTTTTGATGTGGTTGGCAACCAGTGGGAATGGTGTCGGGATGTGATGGGTAGATCATATCTTTCCAGTCCTGAAGTCAACCCTGTTAAGGATAATTTCACTTCTTCGTCGAACCGGGTGCTTCGGGGTGGCGGCTATGGCGATGCAGCTCGTCACTGTCGGTGTGGTCTTCGTACTTACGACTTCGGTTCGAGTCGTAGCAACGCCTGCGGTTCCCGTTTGTTTTTGCTCCAGTTATAGAAAAACGGTGCTGCGATAAGCGTGCCAAAGCACGCAGAGCAGCACCGTTAATAAATAATATGTAGATAATTAAATAGATAAAAGAAAGGTACAGTGTGCTATATAAATTTTTTAATGTTAGGGTGAGCGGCATTCAAGAAGATGAATCAGAGTTAAACGGATTGATTACCTGTTCCTGTTTACTCAGGACAAAAGATCATCAAATACCCTGTTGGTAAGTTTACTGAAAGCTGGGTATTTTTATTTGTTAAAAACTGAACCAGAAAGGAATAAAAATGTATACAAAAGTTGGCACCGAAACAAGGTGCGTTACAAAGAACTACAGCGACACTGAGCGCAAAATCGCTGGCATCGAAGCAGCGCAGAAACGGCGCACAATCGCAGAAAAACAAGCTGAGATTGACGCCATCCGCAATGAGATGGCCGCTCAGGTAAGGGTGCTGGAAGCTGAGATGGCCGCTCTGGCCGCAGAAGACTCCACCTTGACCGAAGTCGCAGCCACGGGACAGGCGATGGCTGATGTTGAATGCGACGTCTATGAAACGGAGACGCATCGAGTGGTTGTTCTAAAGGGAGGGATGCCCAGCGACCCCTCTCAAATCATTGAGAGCGTTTATATCACGCCGCCACAGCCGCCACAGCAGGAAGCCTAAACTATGAGCAAAGCAAACGAAGTGAAGCAGGCATCCGCTCAAGTGGCCTTTGACTTTGAAGGGTTGGAGGCGACTCTGAAACAAATGGGCCACGCAATCTCAAAAGAGACTGACCCGTCTGGTTATGGTAGAGCTTTTTCGGCCACCCACAATCGGGCACAGGAGCTTTGGCAACTGGTTAGCAGGAGGCTCAGCGCAATCGGCTCTGAAGCAGAGGCGCTAATGCAGGGCTATCTTGCAGATGTGGCGTCAAAGCGGATGGGGATGACCGAGGTGGTGGAACCAGAAAAAGAATCTGAAAAAAAACCTTGACAAAAACGAAGAAGTAAACTAAGTTTCCAATCGGAGCAGGCAGCTCTATACTGTTTGTTTACAGTTTCGTTACGTTCATAACTGTTTGTTTACAGTTTCGTTACGTTCATATATCATATTCCTCCCTCGGATTTTCTGGGGGAGGTTTTTTGTGTATTGTCCAATTACCACAAAAAAGTTTGTGTAGCGTGAAAGCCGTTTCGCGATAGACAAAAAAAGAATTCAAACTTTTGCTTGACAACGTGCGCCATTTTAACCGATTCTTGGGGTGTAAATTTTGCAGCGTGCGAATTTACACTTAGGGGAGAGACGGCTGTATCAGAGCCGCCTTTCCCTGCTATTTTTCACGTTTTCTCAACTCTGCCCAACCCCATTTTCCCAGTAAATTATTTCATTTTCCTAAGCCGTTGTGAATCTTGCACTTAGATGAGAAACTGAAAAAAAGTTGAAAAAAGTTGAAAAAAAGTGCGTGAAAGGGTTGACAAATCGGAGAATATGGGCTATATTATAACTGTTGAGGGGATGAACCCCCAGTCGCCAGCGGACAGAGGCTGGAAGAAAGAAAAAAAGATGATGAACAACGAGTACAAAAAACAGTTTATGGCCGCTGAAAATTCGGCAGGTGAGCGCGAAGTTCTGAAAGGCCTCCTGACTGATATGGGTATCAAGTTTGATATCCGTCCTGACGGCACGATTGCCGCAAAACCCGCCAAAAAAACAAACGAAGTTTTTGAGTTTTTCAAAAAGTGGAGAGAAGAAAAAATCGCTCCGATTATAGCGGAGCAGAAAGCCCGCTATATGGCGGGAGTCTCCGAAGAGGAGCTTGGGCAAATAAGGAAGCATCTGAATGCCGTTTCCGGAAACAAGGCTTACAATATTATGTATTACTGGGAGTCAGAGAAAAAGGCTGCGGAAAAAGCAAAAGTCGAAGAGGCCCGTCGGGCAGCTCTGACCGAAGAGGAGAGGCAAGCAGAAGACTTTGACAAACAGATTCTTGGCGTAGGAGTTGCCAAAAATGGCAAACCTTACATAAAAATGCCTGCAACGCTCAAAGCAGGTGATACTGTCCAGTATAAAGGTGTTATTTTCAAAACCGCTGGGGCAGGGAAAGTCTACCAACCGGGAAGCATTAAAATTTACAACCTTTACATAGAGGAGACCGGATGGATTCCAACAAAGTTGGGAGATTATAAATTCTGGCGCGAAAAGGCGGTGGAAGAGGCAGGCGATTATAGCCGTTCATTCTCACGCGCTATGGATGATGAGGGGTGCGTGAAATACCCCACAACATCAAGTCTTTGGGCTAAGATAACTGAGAGCCTGAAAGATCAATATGTTGCCAGCGATCGACAGATTGAGGTTTGCTTATCATTCTGCGGCTGGGGCGACTATGGTTCTATCGACTGGGTTGGATCAAGCAAAACGCCGAAAGATGTTTTTTTGGCAGAGGCCCGCAGGCTGCTAAAAGAGGGGCATGACGTGGATCATCGGAATCAAACTGATGAGGAGCTTTTGACTAAATTCGCGGAAACCGCTAATAAAGCCTAAAAGAATTTTAACCGGGGGTGCAAGCCCCCAGAAAGGAAAAGATGATGAGAAACAAAAAAACGATGATTGAGCCCATCCGCGAATGGGCGATTGTGACCCATGTGGAGTGGGTCGGCCACAGAAAGTGGCTCCGGCCGAAAAGCTTTACGGAGCCCGCCATTATTGAGGGTGGCTACGCCCTCTGCGGGCTTGACCGTGTGCGGAAAAGAATTTCCGCGGACAGTTTTGTGGTGCATGAGCACCTAGATGAGCGCGGCTACCGGAACGCCATCCGGCGTCTCCGGTACGCCAAAAAGGCTGCCGAGAAAAAGGCTGCCAAAAAAGCCTTGGAGGTTAAACTCTCCAAGACGGGCAGGGTCCTCTACAGTGTAGGACCCGCCACAGAAGGTGCCTTCTCTGTGCCGCAAGGCGTGG
The DNA here is from genome assembly GCA_019136955.1 of Verrucomicrobiota bacterium. Classification (GTDB taxonomy): domain Bacteria; phylum Verrucomicrobiota; class Verrucomicrobiia; order Limisphaerales; family UBA1412; genus UBA1412. The sequence goes on along the minus strand of JAGVTF010000238.1, from coordinate 1,918 downwards.
AGAAGATTAAGAGTGGCGCGTTCCGCGCCATCTGGAAGCTCACGGAAATTGAGTTTCCAGCGAGCCTCAAAGAAATTGAGGTCGGCGCTTTTAGCGACCTCCCGAGGCTCAAAAAAGCCGACGTGCCGCAAGGCATTAAAGTTTCACCCGCGGCCTTCGGGCCAAATTGCGGGAGCGCTGGCCGCGAGGCTCGCGCGCGTATTCGTGGCCGCAGCATAGCCAATACGGCGGCCCTGTAAGCAGGAGCCCCCCCTGCGGGGGCATATCATCATCTGGGCTGGCTCCGGGTGGAGCTGGCCCTCATGATGGAGAAAGGATTAAGTTATGAACATGATTAAAAAAAGAACCAGAAATTATTGCGCCCCTCAAACTGCGGGTGTTTACAGCCTTGAGTATAATCCCATGGCAGTGCCGCATTGTGAGAGCCCCATAGCCTATGAGCATACAGGCGGGGGCTCCAACTACCTTGTAGCTCGGCTAGACGGCCAAGAGTATTTTTATGAGCCTGAGGGCGGTTGGTACTCTCTTGATGCCAATGGTCTCGAAATTGAGGTAGGGCAAGACTCTGAGCTTGAGACGGCTCTTTCCCGTCTTATGCACGGCAGTTTTTGCAGCATGATAAATGAGATGCTGCTTGCCAGAGTCACAGATGAGCTCCCTCAGTTTTTAGTGGAGCAAAACCTCAGTATCTTTTTTTGCTCCGATGAAAATTGGGCAAATAAAGGCGAATACTACGTTGTTGAGGGCGGCCGAGAAATCGACCAATCTCAACACCCGGATTTTGACCGCTGGGCAAATATCATGGTGAGCGAAAAACCCGAGGCTCATATCCGCCGCGTGGCGGTGTTTGTGCTCGGACTCAGCCGTGATGGCTGCTATAAAACGATTTTAATTCCGCAGTATAAAAATAAAAATGTATAGAGACCCTAACGATAGACGCCGGCAGCGCGAGGGTGCGATACTTGACTGTATCGTGCTTATGCTAGCTTTCGGGATTTTCGCAGCCGCGGCGCTGCTGATAATCGCATTTTTCCACTGAGGGTGAGTGCTCTCAGTGGGTGCCGAGAGGCAAAAAATAAACCCTAACAAAAGAGCTGGCCAGAGATGCGATATCTCCCAAAACAGAGCTCTCTAGCCGCTCAAACAGATTATGCTAACTTTAATTTTTGCCGTCTTTTTTGTGGTGGCTAACCTTGCCGAGCTGGCAGATTGCCGCCGGCTAACGAAAAAATGAATAAATCACGTTTAGAGTTTCTGCAGGCTTTTATCAGCATCGGTCAGACCGCTGAGGATCTGAGCCGCAAGAATGGCTTGCCTGATATTAAAATTATGGTGCGCCGAGTGCGTGGCCTGCAAGAGCAGACGCGTAACGTTGCTTTGCAGCGGACTTTGCGTGGGTTCAGGCGCGCGATTGAAAAGGCGCCCAAAGAAGAGTTCTGGCGTTGTTACAACGTCCATAACCTTGCGCTCCTGCGCAAAGAAGAAGAATTTTTGCTGCATGAGGTAGCTCTGGACCGGACGTTGGCAGACTGCCTTAGATAGATAAACTTTATGGATACTACCAAAATAATTGAGGCGCTCATAGCCGCCTCACCAAAAACAAAGCAAGAAGTCGCCGATCACCTGAGCGGCAAAAAACTACTTGCTGATACATACCCGCTTCTGACGATCCCTGAGGTTGCAGAAAAAACGGGACTCTCTGCGGCCAGCGTTCGGCTGGCCATGAAAAAAAAGAAACTGCCATTCATACGTCCTACCGGCGGTCAGAGATACGTCCGCCACAAGGATTTCTTAGACTGGCTTCAAAACGAAGAAGTAAACTAAGTTTCCAATCGGAGCAGGCAGCTCTATACTGTTTGTTTACAGTTTCGTTACGTTCATATATCATATTCCTCCCTCGGATTTTCTGGGGGAGGTT
>JAGVTF010000052.1 GCA_019136955.1 Verrucomicrobiota bacterium | reverse complement strand
ACACCAGAATTCGCTTTAACATCTATCCCTTGAAGAACTCTACGGCCGCAAAGATGCAGATGACCTTGCAGCGCCTTTTCCAGAATCGACCTGCCCTGGGCAGAGGTATGCCTTCGGACCCGATTACCATTGTAGCCGATGCGTGGGCCAATGCGCTGGTGATCGGCTCGAATCCAGATGATGTAGTGATGATTGAGTCGCTCATCACCCAGCTTGATCAGCCGGAGACTGAGGCCTTGAAGGTGCAGGTCTTCCCAATGAAGAACGCCGATGCACGGCGCGTGGCGACGACGGTACAAGCTTTGCTGCGCGGGCAGCAGGGAGGGACAGGTGTTGGCGGCGCTGTAGGGCCGACGGTCAATGCCGATGAACGGATCAATGCGATCATCGTTTCGGCTGGCGAAAACGATATCAAAAGGCTCCAGGAACTTGTGGAAAAACTGGATACGACACAGGTGGCACGAGTTAATGAGATTCGAATTTTTTCGCTTACCTATGCAAGGGCAACAGAACTGGCCAGCATTCTGAACTCAGTTCTGAATACGAATCCGCAAAACCTCACCCAGACCAGCGTGGCGCGGCAATCGCTTTTGCAGTTCATTACACGTACGCCCGAAGGCAGAGATATTATTTCTTCTGCGCTCAGAGAGGGCATTTTGATAACACCGGATTCCCGTTCTAACTCTTTAATCGTATCGGCGCCAGTAGACTACATGGAGTTTCTGGTTTCTCTGGTCAAGAGTATGGACCAGGCTTCTCCTCAAGAGGCGAAGATTCAGATTTTTTCACTAAAAAATGCTGATGCACGCCAGATGGCGACTGTTTTGACCGCTCTTTTCCGTTTGCAGGCAACGACAGGTGCTGCCTCACAGCGCTCTGTGGAGTACACGTTGGTTAAACCAATGAGCGATGCGTTGAGTGAGCAGATGGGTATTGAACCGGTTAATAATGAAGGCGACAGCAAGTCGGCTGTTGTCGGTTCTGCCGAGCAATATGCGCTGACCGTTACGATAGACTTGCGCACCAATACTGTCCTGGTGGGAGGGACTGAGCACTATGTATCGCTGGCCAGCGAAATCATAGAAACGCTTGATTCGCATCCCGCTCAGGAACGAACGGCGAAAGTTTACCGCCTGCGTAACTCCCGAGCAGAAGATATGGAGACTGCGCTGCGGACGTTCTTACAGCAGGACCTCAATAGAACCATAGCCATCCTGGGCCAAAGCGGAGCTGGTGCAGCTCAGACCATTCTGGACCGTGAAGTCTCCATTGTTGCTGAGCAGGTGAGCAACTCCCTGCTTATCTCCTCGAGTCCACGCTATTTCAGCGAAGTCGAAGCTTTGATTCAAGAGCTTGACCAACCGCTGCCACAAGTGTTGATTCAGGTTGTTTTGGCAGAGGTTACACTCGATAGCAAAACAGAACTTGGAGTGGAGTGGAAGTACATGGATGCTGCCGGGGGGACTCCTTTCAGTTTGGGGACGGACCTTGGTGTCGCAGATGCACTGGAGAAGTTTGGTGGCTTCAGCGGCGCTGTGACAGGCAGCAAGGTTAACTTCCTCTTACGAGCGCTCCAGGAAGATGGACGCCTTGAGGTATTGAGCTCTCCGCAGATTCTCACCGCAGACAACGTAGAGGCGGAGATCAACATTGGCGAGCGGGTTCCAATCGTAACTGATACGCGCTGGAGTGATTATGGCAACCAGACAAGCACCTATGAATATGAAGATGTGGGTGTTATACTGACCGTGACTCCCAGTATCAGTCCAGATGGAACGGTGAAAATGATTGTTGAACCAGAAGTAAGCCAGCTGACGAGTGACAAGGTGGAAGTGAGCCGAGATGTAAAAATCCCGATTATTTCGCAGCGCAGAGCTCGTACAACCGTGAGTGTTCAGAGTGGTCAATCCGTCCTTATTGGCGGTTTGATTAGTACCAAGGATGATTCGCGGACGAAGAAGGTTCCCTGGTTGGGCAATATACCTGTTTTGGGAGCCCTCTTCCGAAACAAAGCTTATGAAACTGACCGCAAGGAGCTCCTGATTGTCTTATCACCTCAGGTCATCATGTCCAGTGCACAGACCCAAACAAACATTATGGATGTGATGGATATGACTCGCAAAGGGTTTCAGGACTCCATTCTTCAGTCCGGTATGAAACGAGACGCCTTGCAGGAAAAAGTCCTGAAGGAAATTCTTCCAGAGGATATGGACCTGAACTCAAATGGAAAGAAATCTGAGACCAATGGAGCTAATAACAAGATACACAGGGGCACGACTCCTACGAAAGAACTCTTGATTGATCCATGATTCACTTCTGGAAATATCTTCTCAGAAGCTACGTTCAAAGGCCCTTGTCAGGGCAGGGGCCTTTGAGGGCATTGCTGGCTTTGTGCTGTGTTGTGGCGGTTGCTTCGGGCTGCCACTCGGCCCAATCTTCTCGAGCAACCACGGCGAGGGAGTCAGTTCAGCAGCGAGCCCAGTTCTCCGAGCTCAACATTTTGATGGTTCCTTTTGGTGTTGAAGTCGGCTCTGACCACTCCAAAAAAGCAGTAGCCATCCAGGTCTTTGCAGTTAAGCCGGGTAGCGCCAAAGGTTCTGCTATTCTTCAAGGTGAACTGGAGATGCAGCTTTTTAATGGAGCATATCAGTTGGGAATGGCTGAAGAGCTGCCTTTGATTAAAACCTGGAGATACTCTCCAGAAGAGCTCAGGCCTTTCTCCAAGCAAAGCCTTCTTGGAGTGGGCTATCAGCTACTGCTGGTTTGGGAGGATGAAGAGAGGCTCTTCCAAAAGAAAGTGACTGTCAGAGCTCTTTATCATGATCCCAATGGGAGCGTGGTTGCTTCAGAGTTTGGAGTCATTCCGCTAACCCTCTAGTCATTCCAAAAAAGAACTAAAAAACCGCTATCGAGTGACAGCGGTTTTTTAGTTAAAGGAAGGTGAATTTACTCTCCCTGTCCAAGAGGCTCCAGATTGTCCTCTTCGTAGTAGTCATCTGGAGGGACCAGCTCGTCTTCCAGGATGATAATTTCTTCACCCTCTATTGGCTGGTAGGGGTCAAGCTCCCCAGGCTCTTCGTATTCAGGCTCAAGTTCTGCAGGCTCCTCGTACTCATAGTCATCCTCATGCAGGTAGTCCTCTTCCTGGTAAAAATCCTCCGGAGAGGCCAATAGCTCTGGAATAGAAGCTTCCTGTGGCTCCTCCGCCCCTGGCTCTTCGGCTGACATCCAGTCGACTCTGTTTTTCAAAAGGTTTTCTACGGACCATGTTGAAACCAGATAAATCCACTCTTCACATTTTTTCTCTTGAACCAGCTTCTTTTGCAGACGCTCCAGTTCTCTTTGGAACTCTGCATCCAGGCGAGCCTTATCTTCTTCCTTTTCATCGGCGGGGACTATGCGCTCACTCTGCAATTGTGCATCCACTTTAACCGAGAGATATCGCTCTGATTCATCCGCTGTCAGTTTGCCGATATGAATGGTGTAGGTAAAACCATCAAAGGTTTTAATTACAACAATAGTGGGGAGATTCAGGCGGGTGATATCGGGGTCGGTGCTCAGTGGCAGCACATCGTTAAAGGAAGCGTAGGAAAAGACGCTGGAAAGAGAGCGAGTCTTGGAAGCATCCGCGTTTTCGGTGGGGAGCGCCCCTTTTAGCTCAAAGTCGCTGCTGATAGTCTCACGGCTGAACTCCCAGTCGGGGGCTGACTCGCCCATGAACTGCACTGAGACGGAGGAGAGTCTTTCAACTTTGAAAAAATCTTTATTCAGCCAGGCGGTTGGATTGGGCTCCACGCTCTCAAAGGGCTCATCAATCAGGTAAACAGGAGGGGTGTTGCCCAGGAGCACATAGCGGCCTTCGGGCATATCTCCATACATCCCCATCATCGGGTTCTTTTGAGCCTCC
>JAGVTF010000123.1 GCA_019136955.1 Verrucomicrobiota bacterium | reverse complement strand
TGAACTCGGTCGGTACCAACGATATATCCAAGTATTTTCCGGAGCTGGGCGACGTTTCCGAAGAGGATAACCCGACGATCGCGGTCTTGAACCGGCTGCAGAGAAAAATTGCCGGCCGCATAAGGCTTGGTCTCGATATTAAGGGTGGTACCTCTTTTCTGGTCGGCATGGAGACCAGGCGGATAGATAGCGATGCAGCCGACGGTGAAGAGTCGGCGGTGAAGGAGATGGACCGCGACCAGAGAGTTAATGCACTGGCAAAGGCGGTTCAGATTTTGCGCAAGCGTGTGGACAGCATGGGTGTGGCAGAGCCGGAGATCGTCCCGCAGGGCTCAGACCGCATCATGATTTCGCTGCCAGGGTTGACCGAGGCGGAAAACGAAGCTGCTCGGCGCCAGATTGAGCGTGCGGCATTCCTTGAATTCCGTATGGTCCATCCGCAGAGTGCGGAGCTGCTGGAGCAGGATTACATTGAGCCTGGCTATGAGGTCCTGACCGAAACTTTAAAAAACAAGAACAGGCAGGGGCAGTTTGAGGAGTCGCGCCGTTATCTGGTGAAAAAACAACCGGAAGAAGGATTGACCGGCAAGTATATCGAGATGGCAATGGTCCATCGTAATCCCGTAGATAACAGTGTCGGCATCAGCTTCAGGCTTAACTCCGAGGGTGCAGTCAAGTTTGCCAAAGTGACCCGTGAAAATGTGGGTCGCCTCCTGGCGATCGTACTCGATGGTGAACTGGCCAGTGCGCCGCGTATTAACAGCGAAATTCCCAACGGTTCGGGTGAAATTACCGGTAACTTTACGATTGAAGAGGGGATTGAGCTGGCCAACACTTTGCAGAACCCCCTGGAATCACCGGTAAAGATTCTGGAGGAGCGCCGAGTGGACCCTTCACTGGGAGCGGACTCGATTCGCAGCGGCATAGTGGCCTGTATTATCAGTGCCGTGCTGGTTTCCCTGTTCATGCTCAGCTACTACATGTTTGCGGGTATTCTGGCTAATATAGCCGTGATTTTGAACATCGTCATCCTGCTGGGGGTGATGTGTCTGATTGGCTCGACTTTGACGATTCCGGGTATTGCCGGTATTGCATTGACGGTCGGTATGGCGGTGGATGCCAACGTACTGATTTATGAGCGTATTCGTGAAGAGCTTGCCAAGGGCAAGTCGTTGCGCTCTGCCGTTTCGGCGGGTTATGACCGTGCGTTTGGTGTGATTTTTGACAGTAACCTGACGACCTTGTTTGCCGGTATCATCATGATCATGATGGGCAGTGGCCCTGTTCGTGGCTTTGGTGTAACGCTTTCCATCGGGATCGTGACTTCGATGTACACTGCGTTGGTGGTGACTCGTCTTTGCTTTGACTTCTCGCTTTCTCGCGGCAAGAGCTCGCTCAAGATGCTCCATATGATTGGTAAAACAAACATTAACTTCATGGGGTGGGCACGCAAAGCTTTTGTGCTTTCCTGGGTTCTGATTCTTGTCGGTGGTGGTTATATAATTCATCAGGGCAGCAATTCTCTGGGGGTAGACTTCAAGGGTGGTGATTCGCTCCTGCTCTCATTCCAGGAGAAGGTGCCTCTGGACCAGATGCGCTCAACGGTAGAGACCGCCGTGAAGGAAAGTCGCGTTGGTTACCAAAAATCACTCTCAGGTGGTGTGGAAACTCTGAGCGTTATTGTGCCTGAGGATCAGGGTGAAGCTGTTGAGACTCTCTTGATGGAGACCTATCCTGAGGCTGGATTGCAGCGTTTGGGGTTGGAAACTATTGGTGCGGCCATTGGCGTGGAGATTGCTGCAGGGGCTATTAAATCCCTTTTGCTAACGATGTTGGCGATTCTCTTCTACGTCGCGATGCGCTATGAGTTTTCCTTTTCGATTGGCTCGGTGGTGGCGCTCATACATGATATCCTGATGACGGTTGCTTTATTCGTAATCACCGGGCGCCAGTTCAATGCGCCAGTGATTGGAGCAATGCTGGCGATCGTTGGCTTCTCTATTAACAATACCATTGTGATTTTTGACCGTGTTCGTGAGGACATCAAACTGGGAGCTAAGGGGAGCTTGAGGGATATCTTCAACAAGGCTCTTAACCAGACTCTTTCTCGAACCATTATTACCTCAGTGACGGTGTTTTTGGCTGTCCTTTCGCTCTACCTCTTTGGTGGCTCGGTGATTAATGACTTTGCTTTCACTTTCATGGTGGGTGTCGTAGTGGGGACCTGGTCTTCGATCTTTATTTCCAGTACGGTCGTGCTCTGGATTACCAAGGGCCGCAAACCGAACCTGGGCTCCTCTGATGTACCTGTCGAGGTGATGGACCCGACGGTATACATGGAACCTAAAAAGCAATAGACTGGAGGGTTTACGCTTTTTAAACAACCCCAATGACCGATCCAATGTTGGCTCTTGTAGATATTCGCTGGCCGCATTGGGTCGGCTTTATTATTGGCATCCTGTTTTGCCTGGCACTGGATTTGGGCGTGTTTCATCGGCATGCCCGGGTAGTGAAGGTGAAGGAGGCTCTGGCCTGGACGACGCTCTGGGTATCGCTTTCGCTTCTTTTCGCGGTCGCGGTATGGCATTGGCGCGGGGCTGAAGAGGGGAAAGAATTTCTGACGGGCTACATCGTTGAGCTTTCCCTTTCGATGGACAATGTGTTTGTCATCGCCCTCATTTTTTCTTATTTCAGGATTCCGAGAAAGTATCAGCATGAGGTGCTTTTCTGGGGCATCCTGGGAGCGCTGGTGATGCGCGGCGTGATGATCTATGCCGGGGCCTCGCTGGTGGAGAGGTTCGACTGGGTGTTGATGATCTTTGGAGCATTCTTACTTTACAGCGGTGCGAAAATCGCTTTTACGAAGGAAGATAGCCAAATGGACCCGGAAAAGAATCCGGTATTGCGGCTGGTTCGGAAGTTTTATCCTGTGACTTCGGAACTGCATGGAGAAAAATTTATCGTTCGGACAGCGGCCGGGGTGGCATTGACTCCTTTGGCGCTTGTTTTGATTGTGGTGGAAACGACAGACCTTATATTCGCTTTGGATAGTATTCCGGCCATTTTCGGGATTACGCAGAAGAAGTTTATCATTTTTACTTCCAATGTGTTTGCGATTTTGGGGCTGAGGTCGATGTATTTTCTTCTGGCCGGGGCAGTGGAGTATTTCCGCTATTTGAAGGCGGGACTTTCCTTTGTACTTGTTTTCATAGGTGTCAAGATGCTTATCGCCAAGTGGTATCATATCGAAACGGATATTTCGCTCACGGTAGTGCTCGGTATTCTTGGAATATCCATGGCGGCTTCCTGGTGGAGCCGGCGTGCTGAAATGAGGCGGTCATGAAAAAGAGGTTCCGACGGCGGCGTCCCAGAAAGGAGCATCCGTCGCCACCACCCAAACTGTCTGAGGTTTTGCGGGTACTGCTTCAGAATGACAGCGGCGACAGCTCGGTGACGTGACCGTGATTTTGCTGACCCTTCCTTTTCTCGTGCCGCTTTTGCCTGGGATAAGTACTCCTTTTGGGGCAGCCATCATGTATCTGGCCTGGCGGGAAATTCGTGGCAAAAAAGAGGGACTGCCGGCCTGGATGGGGGATCGCCCCATCTCTTCACAGAGATTTTCAAAAATTATTTCTGGAACCATGAAGCTGATTAGGTTCATAGAGAGCGGCGTCAAACCACGTTTTTCCTGGTGGATGATGCTCCCGGGGATGCAGAAGTTTCACTGGGGGCTAATCGGCTTTCTGGCCTTTCTTTTGGCCTTGCCGCTGACGGTCCCGGCAACCAATACTTTTCCCGCCTTTGCGTTAGTGTTTGTGGCGGCTACCGCGATGGAGCGCGATGGCAAAATGATCTGGCTGGGCTACTTTCTTTCGCTTCTTTCGCTGGCCTGGATAGCCGGTGCAGTGCTTCTGGGGGAGCAGTTGGTATCTTTTGTGTTTGGCTGGCTTAAGGGGATTCTGGGGTAACCTCTTTTTGTCCTGCCTGAACCAATTGAAAAAAGGATGCTCATGCGGCATGATTCTTGCCATCATCTGACAGGAAGGCTAAGCTCTCAGAGAGGGCGACAGATAGGGATGCAACTGTTTGAACTGATTATGAAGAAAAGAATATTAACGTTTTTTAAGAGAAAGACTCTGCTTTGGGCAGTTGTTTTTCTTTCAGGGGTTCTCTTTGTCGGTGCGCAAAGCGCAGAGCAATACCACAAAGTAGGGGAATGGCCCGGACGCCTGAGAGGTGAGTTTTATGATATGAAGCACCAGGGCGATTATCTCTTTGCCAGCATGATTAATGAGAAAGTCCTGGTCGCACTGCAGGCCGGTGGGGTAGACCTGACCGTTTCCAGTCGTTTGGATATGGATGACGGTGCCTATCCTTATGGGATTTACATCGAAGGCAATACGCTTTACCTGGGTCAAAACGATGGGATTCAGTTGGTTGATATTACTGATCCGCTGAATATGCAGTTGGGAGCAAAGTGGAAAATCGCCTACACGCCGGAGGGGAGCTCTGAGCAAAGCTATTACAATGTTTTGGACCTCTATAAGCAAGGGAATATTTTCTATCTTTCGACCGGCCAGCAGGGTATTCGCACGGTGGATATGAGTGATCCGGAGAACCCGGTGATGCTTGGTTCTTATAAACCAACAGGTACTCTGATTCAGGCGATTGATGTTAGCAGTGATGGCAATATTATTTATGGCGCCAGCATGACGGATCAGATACATATCATTGATGTCAGCAACCCTGCCGAGCCGGTGCGTCTCTGGGCCAATGATGACTTTTTGGGGAATGGGTTCCGTTCCATGGATGTGGCGCTGGTGGATAACCTCCTCTATGTGCCCAACTTCTACTATTACGCGTTTGGCTATGGAGTGATTTCCGTAGTCGATGTGACTCGTCCGACAGAGCTGGAGGTTGTTAAGCGGAATGAGTTTAATGGATATAGTCTTTATCATTTTTCTCCCTTTGAAGGGGGAGCCGGAACTCAAGCCTGGTGCTATCTGGCAACTCAGGATGCGAACGGTTTTTCCCATTACTGGGCCAATCTGTTTGGTTTGTGGGATGACCCGTTGACGCCGCTTCCTTTGCGTGAGGCGATTAATATGGATGGTGACACCTACTCAGTAGCGTTCAAAGACCATTATGCTTATGTGGCAGACGAAATTAATGGCTGCAAAATATTGGATATATCGGACCCGGCCAATCCCGTTCTGGTCAATACCATCAGCACTCGAAGCCATGTCTACAACCTGAAGGTGGAGGCGGACCGTCTCTACTTCTCAGCGGGGGATGATGGCTTTTATATTGCTGATATTTCGAATCCGGCTGAGCCTGTTCAGATAGGCGGATACCAAAGCCAACTGGCCGTTGACGAGCTTGGACAGCGGTTTTGGGGCTGGGTGGTTGACTTCAAAGTGGAGGGGAATTTGGCCTATCTTGGCGTCGATATTACAGGCTTTTTTGCACAGTTCGCCTGCGTGGAGGTCATTAACATAGAGGACCCTTCAGAAATTTTCCCCGTGGGAGTTGAGGGTTTCAGCGGTATCTGCAACAGTATAGAGAAGTATGGAGATACGGTGCTTCTTGTTGGCTTGGGGCAGTACCTTTCAATGGATGTCTCAGACCCCGCAAAGCCATACTACAAAGGGCACTTCAATATCCCGGGCGGAGGAAACCAGATAGCCCTGCCTGAACTGGCCGATCCTTATGGGTATATTCCTGCCGGAAGCGAGGGTTTGAAAGTGGTCGATTTTTCTGATCCGGCCAATATCGGTACACTCGCCGAAAGCAGCGTAACCAATACGGTGGCAGTGGTTGCTTCGCTTCCCCTGTCCGGGTATCGCAACGGCATCTCCTGCCGTGGTGAGGAGCTCCTGGTGGGGAGCTATAACAAGGGGTTTGCGAGAGTCGACATCTCTTCCAATTTGGTACCGCGACTGGTCGATCAATACAAAGTGGCCGGACGTACGCGGGGGGCCTTCTTCTCTGAAGATGGCAATCTGATCTTAACCGCTTCTGCTCAATCGGGTGTTTATCTGTTTGAGAAAGAGACAGCTCCTCTGGAGCCGCCGACAATTGATAGCTGGGGTTACAATTCAACAGGGGATTTTGTGATAACGCTCTCTCCTGGAGCAGGCAATCTCCAGCTTGAGTATTCGCTTGATATGCAAAGCTGGACCGTGGTGGAGGAGGCGAGCTTCCAGGGCAGGACTGTAAGCATCTCTGCGCAGTTTTTGGTTGATAAGAAGAATGTCTGTTTCAGAGTTAAAGAGTGGCGATAAGCCCAGCTTTTCTTAGGGGTGCCAAAGGAAGAGGCCGCAAGAGGCTGCGGAGATAAGCTCCAAAGCCTTTTTGTCGGAAGAGAATATGAAAAATATCGTCTATTTTGATTTGGAAACGCAGCGCTCGGCTGAAGAGGTTGGCGGCTGGGGCTATGCTGACAGGATGGGGATGAGCATTGGGGTAACCTACAGCACCGCCCGAGGCAGCTATCAGATATATGACGAAGCGCATGTAATGGACCTGATTCACGAGCTCCAGCGGGCGGACCTGGTAGTGGGCTATAACCATTGCGGTTTTGACTACAAGGTCCTTATGGGCTACTACCCGATGGATTTGTGCGCTATAATTCCATCCCTGGATATGCTTGAAGAGGTGCAGAAATTTATTTCTCATCGACTGAAGATGGATTCTCTGGCCCAAATAACATTGGGAGTTGAGAAAACCGCCGAAGGGCTGCAGGCATTGCGCTGGTTCAAGGAGGGTAAGCTGCTGGAGATTGCTGAATACTGTTGTTTTGACGTAAAGATTACGCGCCTCTTATATGAATATGGTTTGAAGCATGGCAGGCTATACTACCTGAATCGCAATGGGAAGATTATGGCAGTGCCAGCCAGTTGGGCTACTGGAAACGCTTAGAAAGTTTCTGGATAATCGCCTTGCCGATACTGAAAGCCGCCGTGGCCGATGGAGATTGCGCATTGAGGACATGTACAATGCGGTGGCTCTCCTGGACAATCAAGTCGTAAATCAATTTACCTTCATGGGTTACCGCCTGGGCGCGAACGGCTGAAGGGGCCTTGAGCAACTGGTTGTTTTTTATATCGGGCACAAGCTTTTGGAGCGTTTTCACAAAAGCATCTTTATTACTGGTACGCCATATCTCTGAGAGTCCCTTGGGCCAGTGCTCGGCCCAGAGCCACCAGAATCCGGAAAAGGCGAGTACTTCCCAGATATATTTAAAGTTCACCACCTTGCGGGAGTATCCTTCTCGCGCGAAAGCCAGTACAGCATTGGGACCGCACTCCACACTCCCATCCACACCTTTGACGAAATGTGGACCCAGGGGAGCTACGTTGGGAATTGGT
>JAGVTF010000074.1 GCA_019136955.1 Verrucomicrobiota bacterium | reverse complement strand
TTGGATCAAAAGTCCGTGGTGGAGAGACGATTTTGGCAAAGTGGTAAAAAAATACTGGTATGAAAAAAAGCAATCCCCCCCCCGAAAAGTCTCCTGATACTCAATGTCCGGAGGGCGAGATAAACGGAAACAAGGGGGTTAAGATTTACTTTCTCCCCAGTCTGATGACTTCGGGAAACCTCTTTTGTGGCTTTTTGGCCTTAACAAAAATCGTGGAAGCCGATATTGCTTCCCATGACTTTGCCTCTATTATTAAGCAAGCGCTTTTTTTTATTTTCCTGGCCTGTCTCTTTGATGCTTTGGATGGGCGGGTTGCACGAATGGGAGGCGAGGAAAGCCCCTTTGGCAGAGAGTTTGATTCATTGGCAGACCTTATTTCCTTTGGAGCTGCACCGGCCTTTCTGGTTCACCGAATTGTACTGGAACCTGTTTTCAAGGATATTCCGGAAATAGGCTGGTTTGTAGCCTCTATCTATCTGGTTTGTGGAGCCTTGAGGTTGGCGCGCTTCAACTGTACCGCCGCCGCCTCAGCACATAACCAACAGCCTCCCTCCAAGGAGTTCATCGGCTTCCCCATTCCAGCTGCAGCTGGACTGGTCGCCTCACTGACTCTGTTCATGCTCTGGTTCCAGGACAAAGAATTTGCTGTCGGTTACTGGAGATATTCGCTGCCTTTCATTATGGTTTTTTTGTCCTACATGATGGTGAGTAATGTCCGTTATCCCTCCTTCAAAAATATCAATCTAAAAACCCGGTTGCGTTCGCGTAACTCCTTTGCCTGGATCGTGGTTGCGGCTCTGAGTATCGGCGGCTGCATCACGCTGAGGGCGTTTGTGCTGCCCATTCTTTTGCCTCTGTTTTTTTTCTCCTATCTTGCTTACGGGTTAGTGCAGGTTTTTTTGGAAAGAAAGGAGAAGCGCGCCCTGGCATCTACTTCTGATTCCAAGCCAGCTCAAAAGTAAAATGCTCATTGCCCCCATCCTGCAACCTTTTTTAATAGGCGTGCTAAGTGGCTTCATAACTTCTGTGCCAGTAGGACCTATTAATGTGACAATCGTAAATGAAGGCGCCCGGATGGGGTTTCGTTCTGCATTTTTTGTCGGAATCGGCGCTGTCACAATGGAGGTGCTCTATTGCATGATTGCCTTTACCGGTTTTGCGTCTCTTTTTGATTCCAGGCTCATCCGAACGCTCATGGAGCTAATGAGCTTTCTTCTGCTGAGCATCTTGGGTTTGAAATATCTTTTGGCACGCCAGGTCAAAGTCAAAGTGTTGGCGGCTAACTATCTCGAAGAAAAGCTCCACCTTCAGGCAGCATTCATGATAGGCTTTCTCAGAATTCTCCTGAATCCTGTTGTGCTTCTTTTTTGGATTACCATGGCGACCACTGTGATTTCTCATGAACTGGTAAGCATCCAGTTTACAAGCAAATCCTTCTACATTGCCGGAGTCGCTGTTGGATGTCTGGGATGGTTTTGGTTTCTTGCATACGAGGTAGCAAAGCGACGTCAGAAGTTCTCGCACAAAACGTTACTGACTATCTCAAGAGTTTCCGGGGTTTTACTGGTCATACTGGCTATCCTTATTGGTCGCACACTGGCCATGGATTTGATCAATTTATCCTGAGCGACAACTCGTAAAAAGGCAAATAGAAATTGCTTTTCAAGACACTTGCCTCTACTATTGGCATATGCACGCTTGGCCGGCGATCTTAACCTTTTTTTATGCTATGCTCATAGCTCTTCCTGCCGTGGAGTTGGTTCCCCTCTCTTCAATGGATATGTCCAGCGCGGTACAAGACTGGGGCAGCCCACAGGTGAATCGCTCCATTCGTGAAAAGAAACTATCCATTGGAGGCCAGGAGTTTGAAGAAGGACTCGGCACTCATGCCGTTTTTCGTTATATCGTTCAACTTAATAAGGGTACGGAAAAATTTACTTCCTGGATTGGAGTTGATGACAATGCCCAGAGCGATGGAAAGGCGAGCATACAGTTTCGCCTGGTGGGCGATGGAGAGGAGTTGTTTATCTCTCCTGTGATGCACGAAGGCGATGCCCCTCTCAAAGTAGATGTAGAACTTACCCAGGTAGACGTTCTGGTTCTCTCCGTTCTCTCAGCCGATGACGGAATCAGTTTCGACCATGCCAATTGGTGTGATGCTTTTTTCCACGTCACCGGAGAAAAACCTGCCCCAGGCCTTCCCTGGCGTGGAGAGCCAGAAATCTTGACTCCCAAGCCTCCTGCAAAACCCAGAATCAACGGAGCTAAGGTTTTTGGGGTTCGCCCGGACAGTCCCTTTCTTTTTACGATCGCAGCCACAGGCAACCGACCCATGTCTTTCTTTGCTGAACAACTTCCTCCTGGCTTAGAGCTGGATGCACTCACTGGGCAAATCCATGGAAAAATATCGGACACAGGTACTTATCAATGCTCACTTATCGCTTCTAACGCCCTGGGAGTAGTCAAAAGTCCTTTTAAAATTGAATGTGGCAACCAACTGGCGCTGACTCCCCACATGGGGTGGAACTCATGGTACATCTGGGAAAATAACGTCACTGACAGAATTATTCGTGACGCCGCAGATGCAATGGTGGCCAGCGGTATGATCCAGCATGGCTACCAATATATCAACATTGATGATTGCTGGGCCGTTAAACCCGGCTCTTCGGACCCGACTCTGCAGGGGACCGAGCGTGATGAACAGGGACGGATTCTTGCCAATAACCGTTTTCCCGATATGAAGGCCTTAACCGACTACATCCACTCCAAGGGGCTCAAGGCAGGCATATACAGCTCGCCAGGCAAGCTCACCTGTGCTGGATTCGTCGGCTCCTACGGGCATGAGCTTGCTGATGTTCAGCGTTTTGTTGAATGGGGATTTGACTTTTTAAAATATGACTGGTGCTCTTATACCCAGCAGCTGCCCCCCGCTCCAACTCTGGAGGATATGCAAAAACCTTATTGGCTGATATCCAAGTGCCTTGCTGCCCAGCAGCGAGATATCGTCCTGAATCTCTGCCAGTATGGAATGAGTGATGTTTGGGAGTGGGGTGGAAAATTTGGCCAAAGCTGGCGCACAGCCGGCGATCTGGGGCTGAGCTTTGAACGAATAGCAAATCAAATTTATACAGACGGCTTCGGCCTTGATGGAAAACAATCTTTCCACAAACCAGGGCAGTTCAACGATCCTGATTACCTTCTGCTCGGCATTTTAAGCAACTGGAAAGGCCAGAGAGTTCCTACCCCATTGACTCCTGATGAGCAGTACACGCATGTTACCCTTTGGTCTCTATTGGCCGCACCTCTAATCTTCAGCGGAGATATCACTCAAATGGATGAGTTTACTTTGAGTCTCTTGACTAATGACGAGTTGATTGAGGTAAACCAGGACCCTCTCTGCATCCAGGCCCACTGCATTAAAAAGGATAGGGACATTCAAATCTGGATGAAAGCCCTGGAAGATGGCTCTCGCGCTGTAGGCATATTCAATATGGATGATCTCTTCCACAAAAACGTCACTCTTCTTTGGAGTGATCTCGGGTTGGAAGGAGAACACCGCGTCCGCGATATTTGGAGGCAAAAAGATATAGGTGTGCTTAAAGAGAGCTTCACAGCCAAAATCAACCCTCATGGTTGCATCGCCTTAAGGATATGGTAGCCGTTTCTCCTGGCCTTCATCTCTAAAAAAATTCTCCCCAGTCATATGAACAGGGAGAATTCTATTCGAAAAGCTCTGCACCAGTTTACAGTTACTCAGTTGCGAGCCCTGGTGGCTGTACAGTCTTGAATTTTCTTTAAATCTACACTTCCTGTACCATCAGCACCGTTTGCGGTAATCTGCATGGTCCGCTGATCTTTCCATTTAAAAGTCTCTGCGTGTCCATCGGCAAAGCTGAAGCTACCGCCATTGTTGTGGCGAGTGGCAG
>JAGVTF010000035.1 GCA_019136955.1 Verrucomicrobiota bacterium | reverse complement strand
TGATAAGGCAATCGTTATGGAGGCTGCACGCTGGGGACATGGAAGTAAAACTCGAGATACCTGGCTTAAGGAGTGTAACTATGTTAAAAATAATTTTATTCCGCAAAGTGGCACAAATTTAGTTAGATTTTTATTAAATCGCGGATGGTTTACTGGAATCAGGTCTCCCTCTCTGGAACCTGAAGGTTATGATGAGGAGGGAAATTTCATAATTACTTTTTCCGATATAGAGCTCGCATCCGGCGTCTATTATACGCTGGATGGCAGTGATCCCAGGCTTCCCGGCGGAAGTATTAATCCAATGGCAACAAGGCTGGAATCTCCTAGTCTTTTGGTTCCTCAGGGCAGCACTGTCGCAGCCAGGATATTTGCCAATATTCTCAGTTGGAGTCCTATTACCCGGAGGGATTTCACTGTTTACGGCGAGGAGACAGATTTGAAGATAACTGAGCTGATGTATGCGCCTCAGCTACCTGACTGGGCTGAAGGTGCTGGATGGTCACGGGATGATTTTGCATGGCTTGAACTGCAAAATGTTGGCGATGGCACACTGGAATTGGAAGGGTATAAGTTTACCAAAGGGATCAACTATACTTTTCCAGCAGGCAGGCTTTTTGCGGGAGAAAGGGTTGTGTTGGCAAAAAACATAGAAGCCTTTTCCATGCTCTATGAAACCAATGGTCTTTTTTTACTGGATGGATATGCAAAAGATTTGGCTAGGAAAGGTGAAGCCCTCACTCTTGAGTCACCTGCCGGTAAAAACATCTTAACTTTTACTTACTCCAATACGTGGTACCCGGAGACAGACCTGGGGGGGCACTCACTGGTCGTCCTGGATACCGGCGCTCCGGAGCCTCTTTGGAGCACCTCTGAAAACTGGTATGCCAGTTTGGTTGAAGGAGGAACTCCAGGTAGGAAAGAACTCTCTATTCCAGTTATAGAAAATATAGTTTTAGGTAATAACAAGAAGCTTTTTTTTGAGGTTACTCAGGCCGTCAATTTTGAACTGGAAGTTTCAACTGATATGCAAACTTGGGATTTGTTTGAAAGTTGGAGTCGACATGGTAATCGAATCGAGGTTGATATTACAAACTTCGAAGAAATATCTTTATTTTTTAGAATACGTCTATAAGCAAACACAACATTAAACTACAATAATCTAATGAAAAAATGCCTATCGATCGCTTCTCTTTTATTGGGAATGCTGATGTTTTCTCAAGCTGAGATGTTGACACTGATCCCTCCATCTGCTGAGTGGAATTTCTTTAAAGGCACCAAAGAACCCAGCAGCGGTATAGGAACGTGGAGAACAGTTACTTTTGACGACTCCAACTGGTCCAGTGCAACTACTCCTTTATATTACGGAGGAGATATAACGGAGGGGACCAGGCTTTCAGACATGTGGTTTAATTACACTTCTGTTTATTTGCGCAAAACATTTATGCCCCCTGCTGGGATTTATGAAAACCTGAGCCTAAAAGCATTATGTGATGACGGTTTTATTCTCTGGATTAACGGCGAAGAGGTCTTGCGCTTTAATGTCTCAGCAGGAGAAAAAGCTTATAGCGACGTTTCCTCCAACATAGTTGGTGTTGCAAGCTGGGAAACACATGATTTAAGTGCATACAGTTATTTGCTCAGGGCAGGAGAACCGAATGTGGTCGCCATCCATGCTTTTAACTCCAGCAAAATAACCAGCACTGATTTTGCCATCGATATAGAGCTTTTAGCGGATCAGTCCCTGGATTTGGCCCCTCCTACTGTTAGGAGTATTTCGCCTATGCCTGGGTCAACTGTAGCTGAGCCTCTTCGTGTAACAGTTTATTTTAGCGAACCGGTGATTGGGGTCACCGCTTCAGACCTGCTCTGTAATGAAATACCAGCCTTGGAAGTAGAGGAAATAAACTCCAATCAGTATCTTTTTAAATTTCCCCAATTTGATCTGGAAGGAACCGTTACATTAACCTGGAATCCAGCCGCTGAGATTTATGATAAAGCTCCTGATAAAAACCGCTTTGCTCCGCCATCTGAAAGCTGGACCTACACACTAAGCTCTGTAATTCCAGAAAGTGATATTATTATTAACGAGTTTTTGGCATCCAATACCAAAGGTCTCCAAACACGAAGGGGAGAATACGCTGACTGGATTGAGCTTTACAATAAATCGAACATGGCCGCTGATATTAGCGGTTGGTATTTGACCGACTCAAAGAGCAACCTGACTCTCTGGCAGTTTCCGCCTGGCACTACTATCAACGCATACGGGTATCTCATCGTTTTCTGCAATGGTTGGGAGGGGGAGCCACGTGTTAGTGGGGAGTATTATGCCAACTTTAAGTTGAGCAAAAGCGGAGAATATTTGGCGTTGGTGAAAGACGATGGAGTAACAATTGCTGATCATTTCTATCCTGCCTTTCCTCCACAGCTCAATGATGTTTCCTATGGCCATGGTCTTTACTACCCAATCCCCACACCTGGTAAGAAGAACGGTGAAGGATTGTTGGAACCGGTTGGAAATGTTGTTTTCAGTGAGCCCCGCGGGTATAAAGCTGAGCCTTTCACTCTTTCTATGGACTCCTCAACAGAAGATGCAACTATTTACTACACATTGGATGGACGAATCCCCACAACCTCTTCCACCCGCTACAGACGTCCTATTTCTATCGATAAGATTACCTGCATTCGTGCGATTGCTGTAAAACCGGGTCATATTGATTCAGAGGTAAATACCAGCACCTGGCTTTTCCTTGAGGAGGCATTGGCTCAGAAAAGCTCTGTTCCAGCCGGTTGGCCTGCTAATAACAGCATAAATAACCATCGGATGGTCTATGGGATGAAGTCTGATATTGTCAATAGCCCCAAGTATCGAGAAGGTATTCGAGAGGGGATGACTAATATTAGCACTATTTCCATGGTAACGGATTTAGATAACCTCTTTAATAGATCCAGGGGCATTTACGTGAATCCCGGCCAACATGGTATAGCTTGGGAAAGGCCTGCTTCTCTGGAATTGATTGACCCCAGCGGTGGGGAGGAGTTTCAGCTTGAGTCGGGCATCCGAATACGCGGTGGTTTCAGTCGTTCGTCAGGAAATCCTAAACATTCATTTCGGCTTTTTTTCCGTTCTGAGTATGGCGGAAAACTAAACTTCCCTCTCTTTGGAGATGAAGGAGCCACTGAATTTTCCAAAGTGGATTTGCGCACATCTCAAAACTATGCCTGGTCCTACCTGGCAGGAAATCCGCCTGAATACAACACCTTTATCAGGGAAACTTTTGCCCGTGACTCGCAGCGAGATGTGGGGATGCCTTATACCCGCAGTCGCTACTACCACCTTTTCATTAATGGCCTCTACTGGGGGCTTTATCAAACCCAAGAGCGCAGTGAAGCTGACTTCGCAGAAACCTATCTGGGTGGAGAAAGTGATGACTGGGATTGTGTAAAATCTGGTGCCACTGTGACTGATGGAAACATTAATGCTTTTAATAAATTGTTTCAAATAGCTGTACAAGAAGGCTTTTCTGGAAATTTTCAAACAAATTATAATCGTATTAAAGGATTAAATCCAGACGGCTCCCCCAATCCTGATCTTCCGCAATACCTGGATGAGGAAAACCTTATTCAGTTTGTTCTTAACTACTTTTTTACAGCTGACCCAGACTCACCGATTGGCTTGGGAGGCAGCTCTCCCAATAACCTTTTTGCACTCTTTAATCGGGTTAACCCCAGCGGGTTTAGTTGGTACCGCCATGATGCTGAGCATGCAATGGGAGCTTGGAGAAACTCAGGCGTCAGCACCACCTACGACATGACTACTCGCGGTTGGACCATGAATAGTTTAAGCACATTTACACCGGTCCGCCTTCATCAAAAGTTAATGGATCATCCAGACTATAAGATGAACTTCATAGACCTTTACCAGCAGACCTATCTAAACAAGAATGGAGCGATGTCTACCCGAAGCAATCTC
>JAGVTF010000260.1 GCA_019136955.1 Verrucomicrobiota bacterium | reverse complement strand
CATCCTTGTGGGTAACGAGTGGAAACTTTCCACGGCAGCTTCCCGCTCTGTGGTTATGGAGCTTTCTTTAGTTGAGGCGTTCCAGGCAAAAGAGGCTCTGAGTTTGGAGACGTTGATTCAGAAGTTGGAGGAACTGAAAAAATCCAACCCGTCTTCTTCAGAAAAAAAGATATCTCCATCTGTGCAGGGGCGATCAACTCCCGTGCAAAAAACTCAAAATTCAGAATCTGCCTTTCCCTCTCAAGTTGCTTCAAAATCGTCTGAACCGCCCCAACAATATCAGCGTAGCGAGCACACGGAGCCGACTCAAACACCCAAGCCAATGCAACCGTATGCCGGGCTTGCTCAATCTCAAAGGCCTGCCCCAGCAGTACCTTCACCCAAGGTCGAGCCTAAACCCCGCCTGCAAGATTTGGCCAGCATTTGGGATGAAATGTTGAGTCATATAAAGAAGAATGACCAATTTTTTTATGGAATCTTACGCCACTGCGTGTTGGTCTCTTTTAGTGAAGATATTTTTAAAATAGGAATTCCTGTTCAAGATGCAGGTGTACGACTTTTCTTAGATACTCCGGAGAAAAAAAACTTTTTGAGGGATTATCTCGTTTCTTGCGGATATCCGAATTGCCGTGTAGTATTTGAGGAGTCGGCTTTGGCTAAACCAGCGGGAGCTGAGGAGTCTCCTAAAGAAAAGAAGAAGGATGCTCAAGAATCTCAGAAGCAGCCCCAGGCTGCAACAGTGCCCCCGATAACAAAGCTGACAGAGGTGAGTGAGCCGCCTCCTTATGAAGAGATTGATTTTAAGAACGATCCGCTAATAAAAAAAGCGCTGGAAGTATTTCAAGCGAGGATTGTTCAAAAGGGAATAGAGCCCGAAAATTAAAAACTAATTAATTGATTACTTGTTATGTCCAGTATTGGTAAGTTAATGAAGCAGGCTGTTAAGATACAGCAGCAAATGGAAGAGGTGCAAGGGCAGCTTTCGGCGCGTACGGTGGAGGCGACCAGCGGAGGAGGCGCTGTCAAAGTCCTCGTCAGATGTGATCGGACTGTGGCCTCCATTAAAATTGACCCACAGGCTGTGAATCCGGACGATGTGCAAATGCTGGAAGATTTGGTTATCACCGCTGTGAATGCGGGTTTAAAGCAGGCTGAAGAGATTTCCACGACCGAAATGGGGAAGGTAACCTCCGGGTTGAAGTTTCCGGGGTTGTTCTAGTTTTGTGATTCCTAAAGCTCTTCAAATTCTTATTAGTGAACTGAGCCAGTTGCCCGGCATAGGTCCTCGCTCTGCAGAGCGGTTGGCCTTGCATCTTTTTCTTAATGGGAAGAACTCTTCAGAGAGTCTGGGCAATTGCCTCCTGCGGCTACATGAAGAGGTTTTGTTTTGTTCCATCTGTGGCGGGCTTTGCGAGGTATCTGGCTGCGAGGTTTGCAAGGATGAGTCTCGGGATAGCGAGCTTCTTTGCGTAGTTGAGAGACCGGTTGATATTCTCTCCATAGACAAATCTGGAGCATTTAAAGGTCGTTACCACGTGCTGGGGGGGAAGCTCTCTCCTATTAATGGTGTGGGGCCTGAAGATTTACGCATTGCGGAGCTTTTTGACAGAGTGCGAAAGGAAGCTGTTAAGGAAGTTTTGATTGCTTTGGGGATGGATGTAGAGTCTGAGGCAACCGTTTATTTTCTGACTAAACGCCTGGCCGCTCTTGGTGTAAAAGTGTCGCGTTTGGCTCAGGGACTGCCGGCAGGAGCTTCATTGGAGTTCGCTGATGGTCTCACTCTGGAGCGAGCAATAGAGAATCGGGTGCCGGTAGAAAGTGAATAGCGAGGCATAGGGAAAATATGAGTAATTTTGATAAAATAGTAGTATTTGATTTGGGTAAGGTGCTTTTGGATTTTGATTATATGAAGGCAGCTGGCAAGCTGCTGCCCTTGTGTGGTGTTTTCCCTTTAAAGGTGCTGGGTATTTTAACCGGGTCAGGGTTATTGGAAAGTTTGGAATTGGGGCAAATCAGTGACGATGAGTTTTATGAAGAAGTCGCCAAGCTGGTCAAGTTTAAAGGGACGCGCGAAGACTTCATGGAAGCATTCGGAAACATCTTTACCCCCATAGAGGAGATGATTTCTTTTCACTCGGAACTGAAAAACTTGGGAGTTCGGACTTATCTTTTTTCCAATACCAATGATACTGCCGTAAAATGGATTTCTGAACACTATCCTTTTTATAACGATTTTGACGGCTACTTTCTTAGCTATAAACTAAAGGTGGCCAAGCCCTCAGACGCATTCTACGTTGCGCTGGAAGAGGCGACGGGAAAAAAGAAGTCGGAAATTATCTACATTGATGATAAAAAGGAAAACGTTGATGCAGCATTGAAGCGCGGTTGGCATGGGATCGTTTTTAATGCGTCTCATAAAGTAATACCGCAGGTAAAAGCGCTTCTGGGGCTTTCTTCATGCTCAGTTAGTAGCCAATGAGAATAGTCAATTTAAGAGTAGCAAAGGTCAAACATCTGCTTCCACCGGCCGAGCTGAAGCAGTTGTTCCCCTCTTCAATCGAGTTGCGTGAAGAAATTCACCAAAAACGGCAGGATATCTCTGATATTATTCACAAGCGGGCCAAGCGGTTTTTGGTAATCGTCGGGCCCTGCTCTGTACATGATGAGGATGCAGCGCTTGAATACGCCCGCAGATTAAGCAATCTGAGGAAGACTGTCCTGGATCAAATCTATATCGTGATGAGGATCTACTTTGAAAAGCCCAGAACGACTATTGGCTGGAAGGGGCTTATCAATGACCCTTACATGGATGGCTCCAATGACATAGAAGAGGGTTTGAAGGTCGCCCGCAGACTGTTGTTAAAAACAGCTGAAATGGACCTGCCGGTGGCGACTGAATTCTTGGACCCGATCATTCCTCAATACATTGATGATCTGGTTTGCTGGGCGGCTATTGGCGCCCGTACGACCGAAAGCCAGACTCATCGAGAGTTGGCCAGTGGTCTTTCTATGCCGGTTGGCCTAAAAAACAGCACCGATGGGCGGCTCCAGACAGCTATCGATGCTATGGCCGCTTGCCATGCCTCACACTCTTTTGTCGGTATAGATGAGCAGGGCATAACCAGCGTGATTCGTACAACAGGCAACGAAGATACCCATGTTGTGCTGCGTGGTGGCAGGACCCCTAACTACACTAAAGATTGCATCCAGATGAGCATAGAGCAGCTGAAAGATGAGGGAATGCTTTCTTCTTTAGTGGTAGATTGCAGCCATGCTAATTCAGCTAAACGGCATGAACGGCAGGCGATTGTCTGGGATGATATTATTGCTCAAAGGCTGGAAGGTAACGACAATATCATAGGCGCTATGGTGGAGAGCAATATAAATGAAGGCACTCAACCTTTGCCGACTCCAAAGGAAGGCGTGCCCGATATACGCTCTCTGTTGCAGTATGGCATTTCAGTTACAGATTCTTGCATGGGCTGGGCTGACACAGAGAGAATGATTCTGAGCGGCTATGAAAAGCTGAAAGCTTCAGACTCTTTGGCTTAAAATTGGATGTTTGAATTGGTTTCACCTTACTCTCCGGCAGGAGACCAGCCGCAGGCAATAGAGTCGTTGGTTAAAGGGGTTCGTAGTGGTGAACAACATCAGATTCTTTTGGGCGTGACCGGTTCGGGCAAGACTTTCTCAATTGCCAATGTCATAGCTCAAATCAATAAACCCACTCTGGTCATCTCTCACAATAAAACTTTGGCAGCGCAGCTGTATGCGGAGTTTAAAGGTTTTTTCCCAAAAAACGCGGTTGAATATTTCATCAGCTATTTCGATTTCTATCAACCCGAGGCTTACATTCCTACGACAGATACCTATATTGAAAAGGATTCCAGCACTAACGATGAAATTGAGCGAATGAGGCTGGCTGCCATGAGCAGTCTTTTTTCACGCGAAGATGTCATCGTCGTCTCCA
>JAGVTF010000045.1 GCA_019136955.1 Verrucomicrobiota bacterium | reverse complement strand
CAGCGAAAGCGGTGCCGGTGTTTTAAAGAGATAGAGCTTGCCCTCATTATCGTCATAGCCGGTGTTCCTGGCTGCGTCACGGGAGCTGACCCTGAAATAATAAACGCGATCAGGAAGCAACTTCGTAACCGTGATGGAATGCGCCTGGGTAAAAACGCCGTCATAAGCTGAACGGCCCAGGGCCGGCGTCTCCCCGAATTCTACTAAAGAGTCAGACGCCTCATCAGTCGTCCAGCTAATCACCCCATCCATATAGTCCAGCTCAATGGTCGTATCGCTAATGGTCGGCGCCACGGTATCGATTTCCACCTTAATCTTCTCGGTACTTCCCTGCGATTCATCAAAATATTCCGCATAGAGGTAATCGCCATGGTCCGCCCGCAGGTATTCCTCTGAAGGTGGCTGATCGGAATCTTTGAGTGTAACGAATCCTCTGAAAACACCCGGATAAACCGTAGAAGAGAGCGTCATCGGGCGAGACGCTCCATCCAAATCAGTATAAACATCAATCGAGGCCAACTCCAAACCGATCAAATCCGAGTCAGCCAGTTCAACCGTTACCAGCGAGGGAACCGTGTAGGCTGAATCGGTAAAAGCCAAACTCCCGTAACCATCAAGCCCAGGACAAAGGAATTGCAGCACGCGCTTGAAAACTTCCACACGGTTATTGGGGTAATCCTCATCCATCGGGATTGCATCTACAGGGAAGCTGAAAAAAACGGTACGGCCGCTGGTGACATCCTCAGTACTGGCAGGGTATTGAACACCGACAGTTCCGTGCTCTCCATAAAAAACCGCCGCTGCATCCGCTCCCACTATAAACGCATCCGATAAATCGGGCCCCAGCTCAAAGAAATCCGTAAGCCGCGGAAATTCTGAGTAATCGAGCCAAAGATTAATCGAGCCGCCGATTAAGTTCCCCGGGACACCCTGGATAAAAGGAACCTCCACATCTTCCATGAATGAATCAACATGCAGAACACGATTCTGGAATGCCGGACTTCCCCAGCTCAATATCTCCATGGAGGAGAGGAAAAACCCACCCCCGCTCTCCACATACTCAATGATAGCCTCCAGATTCTCCGGCGGAATGAGGTAGCTGCTGATCAGGTCCAGATAGTTCAAATCATTCAAACGCCAGATCACCGCATCGTAAGCAATTAAATCTTCCAGAATCGGCAGGAAGCCTATCTCATCCAGACTCCAGAGATCGTAGCTATAACCAAGCTGGTCCAGCGGCTCCGTATAGCCGCTCAATGGAGGAGGCGTAATATCAAACCATCCACCGGAGCCCACAGAGCTGACACCATCAACCAAAAGGATGGTGGCAGATTTTTCAACCTGGAAGGTAAAAGAGGCCCCGTCGTTGTCCTCCACGGTAATATTCCCAGCCCGATCCACCGCTTCAATCTGATAGTAGTAGGTCCCCTCCTGCAAACCCGATAAATAGAGCTCATGCTCAATGCGATGCCCAGGCAATGCAAGCTCTCTGCTCAAAGGAAAGTCCGAGCCATAACGAATGGTCACCCTGCTCGGCTCATCAGTCTCCAGATAAATCGTTATTTTACCAAAAGAGAACCAGGACTCCTGAGCGACTACTTCCGGCGGTACGAGGTCTGCCAAAGCTCTGGCCCTAATGGTCGCTTGCGGATGGGCGTCGTGGTAGGTCGCGATAATCTCTTCTCCATGCAAAATCGGGAGCATATCATCCTCCAGCTCAATATCTGCCAGCGCGTTTACGGTCCTTAGCTTTCCGGCAAACCCGGAGTCCCCTATTGGTAAGAGCTCAAGTTCTCTGCCCTGCGGAAACGAATCCGAAGTGACTGTGACCCAAACGCTCTTTTCAGAGGCTAAATTTGAATCGTATAGCCTGACGAGAATTTCATCCCAGGCACGGTAAAACCCGCGGTCCATCAAAAGCACCCCTCGGCTGGGCAGGGGGAGCGGCTCAGAGCCTTCCAGGCAGATCAGGTTTTGCTCAGTTTCGACAGCCAAAGCACCTGCAATCACCAGCGAAAAATCCTGGTCTATTTCCACGGTATCCCTTCTGGCATCCTCTGAAACCCTATAGGCCAGGACACTCACCCTGTACATCCCAGGCATCGGTTCAGGCAAATACAAACCTTCCACATTATTTCTACGGTCGGGGGAAGAACCCGGCTGGGAAACTCCATCCAGGAATTGGTTCCCATAGTAAACCATCCCATCCGGTGCCGTAACTCGCAGGTCCAGGTCATTGACCAGCGAAAGGACTGTAGAAGGCAGGCCGGGCACATCCGTATAGGCCAGTGTGATTTTGAGAGGTTCCTCAGAGCTCTGGATAAGGACATTGCGGCTCCACTCTTCCCCCTGCTGAAGCAAAACGGATTGGTTCTCGCAAAGAAAAATTCGGTCCGCTTCAATCACCTCAGGAAGCCAGATGCGTCCCCAGCCTTCATCATAGTTTGGGGCCGGCTGGGTACCGTAATCATCATCCATATCCGTTGCTGAGCTGATCAGGAGCGCTTTGAGAAGCGATGGGGAAGGGTTTTTTCCGCCGCTCATCTCCCTGAAATATTGAATCATTACCGCTGCGGCGCCGGCTGTCAGTGGACTGGCCATGCTGGTTCCACCCATATAAGTATAGTGTTCATCAATCTCGAGCCACTCGTTACCCATCGGCGCCAGAGCGGAGCGTGTGGAGGATATCCACGTTCCCGGGGCCACAATATCAGGCTTGTAGCGGCCATCCTCGGTCGGACCACGACTTGAAAAATCAGCCATGGCATCGAGCCCATCTTCGTAAATAAAGAGTACTTCCCGGGCACTCTGGCTGGCACCCACCGTAATCACGTTTTTGCCAACACCTGGTGTGATGAGGGTTTGCGTCCCTGGTCCGCTGTTGCCGGCAGCAAAAATATAGGCCATCTCCTGGTCGCCAGCCGCTTCAAAGTCAGAGTCACGCACCAGCCCATCATACTCCGCTGCATAGCTGTCATAGCGGCCACTCTCTTCTGCACCCCAACTGTTATTCACCACGCTCACCCCTTCACGGTATGCATCCCGGGCCAACTGCTGGAAGTCTTCAGTCAGGAACAAAGTACCCGTTCTATCAATCACTCTCTGGGCTACCAGTTTCGCCCCCGGTGCCGTGCCCAGCCCAAAAAGATAACCATCTTCATTGACCGTGCCCCACCCCAGCATCCCATTGGCGACCACCGAGCCGGCCACGTGAGTCCCGTGACCATGCTCATCAGCCGCCGAACTCACATCGCCGTAATAATAAAGCGCCTTGATTTGGGCATTCAAATCTGGATGTAAATTGCCCAAACGCCCCCTGTCCATCCCCGTATCGGCGACTGCCGTCACTACCCCACTCCCGTCATAGCCCAAAGATTGAACAAAGGTGAAGTGTTCCGACCAGTTATCACCCTCAATGATTTTAGCGGCGACCTCTCCGAGCAGCTTGGGCTTGAGGGCTGGTTCAATCCAGAGAACGTCAGGATTCAAGCTGAGCTCTTCCAAAACTTTACCCGTCGCCAGACCCGTCAGAAAAATCGCATTGTCATGCTCTCCAGCCCGTGTGGAAGAGTTAATCCTTCTCTGGATATTCTCCACTTCTTCTGCTGCAGCATCTTTGGCCAGAATAACTCGAATTTTCCGAGGTGTCCCAGAGCGATTCCAGCCTGGCGTATCCATGATACTTTGCAAGATTTTGTACTCAGGTTTGTATTCACCACGCCAAACGATGAACTCGGATAAAGAAGAAGCTGCCGAATTGGCCGGCTTCACCGCATCAGGAGGGGGCATCCGGCAAATCCAGCTATTATCAGGCAGGTAGCGCAAAGGTTGAATCCCCTGCTCCAGCAAAGCTGCCCTTTCCTGCTCTGTGAGCGGTCCCTTGAAGGTAAGAATCTGCAACACCCCTTCCGGACTTGCAGCCAGTTGAACCGACTCACCACTCTTCAGCTCGTCTGCATCCGTCTCCACCTTT
>JAGVTF010000307.1 GCA_019136955.1 Verrucomicrobiota bacterium | reverse complement strand
GTCCCTGTTTCGATTGCGGCTCCTAATTTTTCGAAGCGGCTCTCTTCAATGAGTTTGCGAACTGTGGGCGTATTGATCATAACTTCAATGGCAGGTGTAACTCCTCCATCGACTGTTCCAACAAGCCTTTGACATACAACTGCCTGTAAGGTTGCAGCCAGTTGGCGACGAGCTTGGTCGCGGTAATTTGCCGGGAAAAAGTCAAGAATTCGCCCAATAGCCTGAGGCGCATTCGTGGTATGCAGAGTCGACAAAACCAGGTGCCCTGTATCAGCAGAACTCATTGCTGCTGAAATACTTACAACATCTCTAAGTTCTCCAATCATGATCACGTCTGGGTCTTGTCTGAGAATGTGCTTCAGGCCAGCCTGGAATGAAAGTGTATCAAGTCCGATCTCACGTTGTTCTACAACGCTTTGATTGTCCTCAAAAACAAATTCAATAGGGTCTTCCAGCGTAATGATATGCCGCTTAAAGTTAGCGTTAATATATTCGATCATTGCAGCCAGAGTTGTTGATTTGCCCGAACCGGTGGAGCCAGTGACTAAAACGATTCCTCGTGGAGAGCGAGAGATATCGCGGAGAACTTCTAAAAGGCCCAGCTCCTCAAAGGCAGGCACTTGTGTTTTCACGTAGCGCATGGCAATACAAAACTGCCCACGCTGCTGAAAAACGTTTGTGCGAAAACGGCCCGTATCTGGAATAAAGTATGAAAAATCTGCTTCTCTATTTTCTTCCAAGCGTTTTTTTGCATGAGCCGGGACGATTTCGTCCACAATCTTATTCAGCCATTCTTCGGTGGGAATCGGGGCTTCTACCGCAACCAGGTCGCCATGGATGCGAAAGATAACGGGGCCACCTATTTTGACGTGCACGTCGGAGGCTTCACCATCGACTGCAGTTTTTAATATTCGTTTAAACAGTTCCATATATTTTATTTTACCAAACTTTGTTTCCTGAATTTTTTGCGTTTTAATCGTTCTTTAGTAAGGCTCCTTAATTCATGGAGGCTTTTTTCATTATTTTCACGATCAATAAATCCCATTCGATCTATAAAAAGAATTCCTTGTAAATGATCATACTCGTGCTGGATACCTCTGGCGAGCAGCCCAGCACAGCGGAAGTTAATTTCCTGGCCTGTAAGGTCAAGGGCCTTCACTCCAATAACAGCAGGGCGTTTGATATCCGCAAAAATATTGGGAAAACTCAAGCAACCCTCCGGGCCAATTTCAATTTCTTCCTCGAACGTAAGTACGGGATTAATCAAAGCCATGGGCATATATTGAGCTGGATCGACCCGCTTCCCCTGAATTTCCATCCACGAGGGACGCTCAGAAGGACGTACATCGATTACGCAAATTTGCCACTCTTCTCCTACCTGCTGCGCTGCCAGACCAACCCCTTCAGAGGCAACCATGGTTTCGAGCATGTTTTCAACTAAAGCTTTAATTTCCGGAGTAATCTCTTCAACAAGCTTTCCTTTTCTTCTTAAAACAGGGTCCCCGTATTTTGTCACTTCCATCTTCATCTTGCTGCTCAAAATTATTTTAAATTTTCCGGGTTGAGTCCCAGCAAAGCAGGGTGAACAAAAAGCCCATCCTTGCGGACTAGCTGGCCATCGAACCATATCTCTCCCCCACCCCACTCCGGTCTTTGAACCAGTACCATGTCCCAGTGGACGGCTGAGCGGTTTCCATTATCAGCTTCGGCATAAGCGGCGCCCGGAGTAAAATGCAGGGAACCAGATATCTTTTCGTCAAAAAGGATATCACACATCGGGTTGAGAATGTATGGGTTGAGACCCAAGGCAAACTCTCCGAAATACCGTGCTCCTGCATCAGTGTTTAAAATATGATTTAGCCGGTCTGAGCTTCCTCCGGTAGAAGAAGCTTCTACTATTTTCCCCTCTGCCACTTGTAGAGAAATTTTTTCAAACCGGGTGCCGCTATAAAGAGTGGGGGCATTGTAAGAAATTTTGCCATTCACAGAATTTTTGACTGGAGCCGTATAGACCTCTCCATCTGGAATATTTCTTAACCCTGAGCACTTTATCGCATTGATACCGGCTATGCTGAAAGAAATATCAGTGTCTGGCCCCGCAATACGAACCTTGTCGGTCTGGTTCATTAACTCTACCAGCGGATCCATAGCCTTTGACATTTTCTCATAGTCCATTGTGCAAACTTCAAAATAAAAATCCTCAAATGCTTCAGTGCTCATTGCGGCAGCCTGCGCCATGCTGGGAGTCGGCCAACGCAAGACGACCCATCGTGTCTTGTTTACACGGTAATCCAATACAGGGCGCAGCGCTTTGGAATATAATATCTGCTTGCTTGAGGGGACGTCGCTCCCTTCGCTGAAATTATAAGAGCCACGAATAGCAACGTAAGCTTGAACTTTTTGCATTTTTGCCAGTTCCACTTCACAAAGGAGCTGGGCATGTTCAGGCGACGTTTGTATTTGAATTTCTCTTACAAGCCGACTGTGACGGATATCCAGAAGAGGAATAGCCCCCATGGAGCGAGCCGCTCTTATCAGCTCGACTCCCATTTCATCTGGAGTGTCCATAAGGTCTATTAAAACATTATCACCGGGCTGCAAACCCATTGAATATGAGCTGAGTAAATGAGCCAGTTTTGTAAAGCGAGGATCAGTCATGAGTTAGTCTTAAAAATATTTTCCTTTATATTTAAAAACGCAAACGCCCAAAGGCGGAAGAGTCAAAAGAGCAGACCAGGGCTGGCCGTGATATTCAGAAGGTTCAGTTTGAATGAAGCCACCATTGCTACCATTGCCAACATTGCTTCCGGCATAAGTTTCGGCATCTGTGTTTAAAATTTCTACCCATCTGCCACTGCGGGGGAAGCCTACTCTGAAGCCTTCACGAGGGACTGGTGTCAAGTTCATGACTACCAAAAGCACTTCTTCGCTCTTTTTACCTTCTCTAAAAAACGAGTAGGTGCTTTGGTGATAGTCACTACAATCAATCCACTGGAAGCCACCAACACGATAGTCTGAGTGCCAAAGGGGTGACTCTTCTCTATAAAGGCGGTTCAAATCTGCCACCAGCCGTTGGATTCCGGAGTGAAAGGGTCCCTGCTCCAGGTTTTGCCAGGGCAAGCTTTCATTTTCATTCCACTCGGAGCGAGGTCCAAACTCGCATCCCATAAAGAGAAGTTTCTTGCCAGGGTAAAGCCATTGCCACGCCAGCAAAGAACGAAGGTTAGCCGCTTTTTGCCAGTCATCGCCAGGCATTTTTTGCATGAGCGCCCCCTTGCCGTGCACTACCTCATCATGTGAGAAGGGAAGAATAAAGTTTTCATGGTAATGATAGAGCATCCCAAAGGTGAGATTGTTGTGGTGATATTTTCGATGGATAGGTTCTTTTTGGAAGTAGACCAATGTATCGTGCATCCAGCCCATGTTCCATTTGAAGTCAAAGCCGAGCCCCCCCATGTATGGTGGCCGGGTGACCTGTGGCCACGCTGTAGACTCTTCTGCAATAGTGATCACCCCAGGGTATTCAGTGTGTGCCAAGTGGTTAAAATGACGTAAAAACTCAATGGCTTCTAAATTTTCTCGTCCACCATATTTGTTAGGTACCCACTCCCCTTGTTTGCGTGAATAGTCAAGGTACAAAATGGAGGCGACTGCATCTACACGCAAGCCATCCACATGATATTTTTCCAACCAGAAAAGAGCGTTTGCGGTTAAAAAGTTTTTAACTTCGTTGCGCCCGTAGTTGAAAATGTAGGTTCCCCAATCCTGATGGTAACCTTGGCGAGGATCAGCATGTTCATAGAGAGCCGTGCCATCAAAGCGTGCCAGGGCGAAGTCATCCATCGGGAAGTGTGCAGGCACCCAATCGACAATCACCCCAATTTTAGCCAGGAGGGATAGTAGGCATGTTCGGCTACCGGCAAAAACTCGACATGGGTAAAGCCCATTTTCTTAACATATTCGATCAGGTGCGGTGCCAGTTCCCTGTAGCTGAAAGATTCAAAAGCGCTTTTTTTCATCCAGGAACCCAAATGCACCTCATAGATAGATAGAGGTTCAGCCAGGTAGTTCTTTTTCGCTCTTGATTCCATCCAGACAGAGTCGTTCCACTCGTACCCCTCAATGTTACAGACGACTGAAGCAGTTCGCGGAGCTATTTCAAATTCAAACCCCATGGGGTCTGTCTTTAGCCTCAAGACACTGTTGCAATCATAAATTTCATACTTGTAGCGGATGCCTGTGTCCAAGCCGGGAATAAAGATTTCCCAGATGCCAGAGGCTCCAAGGCAGCGCATCGGATAATATCTTCCATCCCATCCGTTAAAATCTCCTACCACGCTCACTCTTTGTGCATTGGGAGCCCAGACGGCAAAGGCCACACCTTTTACTCCATCGTACTCACGAACATGTGCTCCCAGCTTATCAAACAACCTACGCTCATCACCTTTAGCAAAGAGAAACTCTGTCTGACTATCTACACTGGGTAAAAAAGAATAAGGATCACGGGTACGCCGAGTCCGCCCCTGATAGTCAGTGATCACCAAGTCATAAGCATATACTTCATGGCAGCCCATCACCGACCCTTCAAACAGGCCAGAAGGATGAAGCTGAACTAGTGGGAAAGAAGGTTTGCTTTTATCATGAACAGGGACAACCTCTACTTTAGTAGCGTTAGCCAGCATAGCCCGAACCACCACGCCAACTTGAAGAGCTGGTTCAGTCTCTTTTACTTTTGAGGATGTTAAGGATGAATCGGTTTTATGAAACAGATGCATACCCAGCAAGCTGTGCGGATTTTTTTCCCTAACTTGCATGATTGTATCACACTCGCCTGACGACAAGATCATGTTTTTAGTTTCTCAAAAAAATGCCTTTTAAGCAACTCCAATTCCGTTTCCTTCAATAGGATGGATATTAGCGGTTTGCCTCAAAAGTCCGCTTTCTAATAGAGACTCCCCGTATATGCCTAATTTCAAAAAGGTTTGCTTTTGAGTCAAGTATTACCTCCACAACATCAAGTCTCCATATAGGTTTTTGTGGTCTGATTTTTCGAAGATAGTACTGAGCAGCAGTATACAGAGAGGCTCGTTTTTTGTGGTTAATCGCCCCTGCAGGTCGTACGGCAAGCTCTTCCTCTTCAGGGCAAGTTCGCGTTTTTACTTCTACAAATACTAAAACATCCCCTTCCCTAAAAACTAAATCGATTTCTCCTCCGGCAGCAGAAAAATTGGAAGTAAGATATTTCATTCCCAGAGTCGAAAGATGTTTTTTCGCATATTGCTCCCCTCGCCTGCCAATCAAAAGGTGTTGCGGCAATGGAGGCTTTTGTTTTAGGAACTTTCTAAGCCATGTGAAACTCATATATACGCTAAAAAGGCAGCTCTCCCTGCTCCTGGAGATGAATGAATGCCTTTCGATGAATGGGGCAAACGCCAAATTCACGGAGCCTCTCTTTGTGCTCTCGTGTCGCATATCCCTTGTGACGCTCAAAACCATAATCAGGCCATCTTTGGGCATGCTGGATCATTAGCTTGTCTCTGTGTACTTTAGCCAAAATACTGGCTGCTGCAATAGAATAGCTTTTGCTATCTCCCTTGACCAGCGCTGTGGCTGGGTAGGGAATTGTTGGCAGCATGTGGCCATCTACCAGCACATGTCGAGGTGAGACACCCTGGGCGACAAGCCCTTCCAGGGCTAAGGACATTCCGTGAAAGGTGGCCTGCAAAATATTGAGTTTTCCAATTTCTTCAACGCTCACCTCAACGATTGCCTTCACGACCTTGGGCTCTTTTTGTAGTTGTATGTAGAATTCTTCCCTCTTGGGCTGGGAAAGCTTTTTGGAGTCATTCAAGGCTTCCAGAGAATCTGGAATACCGTTAACAATCCACTCTTTAGGCAAAACAACGGCTGCGACAACTAGAGGTCCCGCCAGGGGACCTCGGCCGGCTTCGTCAACTCCAACAATAGGATAAGAGAGGTTAGATGCCTTTAAAATCTCCCGCTCATAGAAAAAGCGATCTGTGACATCTTTCATTTACGGATAGTCGGAATAGGCAGCCAGATAATATTTTCTCCCTGACTTTTCAATTTCCACTTTATAAACAGGAGCTTCCGCACCTTCCACCAAGACCCACTCAATCATGTCAGAGCTTTCATAAAGGGCGCCTGAGAAGGTAAGCACCAAGAAGTCACCTTCAATGGAACACTGGAGAGTCGGAGGTTCAACAACCTCCGGTACAACCGAAAGCGTGGCAGAGCGGCTGTCAGCTGTGCCAAGAGAGTTAGTAACTTCCAAAACATAGCCACCTGAATCAGACAGTTGAGTGTATAAAAATGTTATCTCAGAAGCTGTTTCTCCAGGTAAAATGACTCCATCTTTATACCACTGATAGCTTAGAGGCAGAGTTCCCATAGCAGATGCAGCAAGCATGGCAGAGCCACCTTCCTTAACAACGTAGTCAGAGGGTTGAGTTGTTATGATGGGGGCTCCATTAGTCCAGAAAACTCCATAAAATTGAAATTCGGATAACTGCATCATGCCAGCAGAGGATTCTTTGATGCTGGGAAAAATCACCTTATAGGAGCGATAAGGAGCTTTGTTTTCAATGGGTATCCAGCCGCTTTCAGAGAATCGTTCTTCAGGTAAACTCAGGTTTCCGCTATCTATTTTTGTCCATTCTTCCGCATTGCCAGGGCTTCTATCCTTACTCTTAATTTGTTCATTGGTTCCATAGACTTCATAGCTGGCTGGATCGCGTCCCACCACGTCATTAGCTGTTGTGATAATGAAAGAGCTTATCACAGAAGAGCCCATTGAGGGGGTTACAATGAAGCCGGAATTGGCTCCGCCAAAATTTAAGTACTTCGTGCTGGTATCACCATCTATGGCTAGCGGGGGATTCTCGTTTGATGGGTAAGAGCTGTAGTTCGGGTCTATCGCTATAATGAAATCTCCCTT
>JAGVTF010000027.1 GCA_019136955.1 Verrucomicrobiota bacterium | reverse complement strand
CCTTACAAACAACCATGTTGTCGCTGATAGTGATGAAATAAAGGTGACTTTAAGCGAGGGTGACAAAGAATTCGATGCTAAAATTGTGGGCTCTGACCCTCGCTCAGACATCGCTGTCTTAAAGATAGATGCAAAGGACCTTCCCGTCGCTACTTTGGGTGACAGTGATCTGGTTGAAGATGGTGACGTCGTTTTAGCTTTTGGCAACCCCTTTGGTGTGGGCCAAACAGTGACACTGGGAATTGTTAGCGCCACTGGGCGCAGCAATCTCGGTATTGAGGAATATGAAAACTTTATCCAGACCGATGCTGCGATCAACCCGGGCAATTCCGGTGGAGCATTGACAGACGCACTGGGCAGGGTAATTGGAATCAATACAGCTATTTACACTCGCTCGGGTGGTTACCAGGGGATCGGCTTTGCGATTCCTATCAACATGGCTGAAGATATCATGAAGCAGATCATCAGTAGTGGTAAAGTCTCTCGCGGCTATCTAGGTGTAACCCTCCAAAGACTGACAGATGATTTGGTCGAAGGCTTTAACCTTAAGGATAAAACTGGAGCGCTGGTCACTGAGGTTCAGGAAGGCTCTGCAGCTGAAAAAGCAGGCATTAAAGTCGGAGATGTCATCATAGCCATTAATGGTAAAGAGGCTAAAGACAACGCTACACTTGGACTGCTGGTGGCTGGACTGGCACCGGGAGAAGTGGCGACAGTTCGCGTTATCCGTGACGCTCAGGAGCAAGATATTTCTGTAACGCTTGATGAGTGGCCCGAAGGGGCTCATCGATTTGACGGAAGCAGCAGACCAGGTCCATCTTCTGAAAGCGTCATAAACGGTGTTAGCCTTAGAGAAGTAACTCCGGAACTACGCAAGGAAATGCAAATTCCTGACAAAATCACCGGTGTCCTTGTCAGTGAAGTGGATCCAGAGTCTTCCGCTGGAAAAAGCGGCCTGATGGCAGGTGATATCATTATGGAGTGCAATGGAACGAATACCCGGACTATTGCTGAGCTGAGATCATCCATGCAGGCTACGGAGTCAAGAGCTCGCCTCTTGGTTTACTCCCACTCCAGAAATGTAACTCGATTTGTTATTCTTAGAAAATAATCGGATGCTTTTTATAATTACCATGAGTACTGGTCTTTATAAGTAATTAATCATCATATTGGTTCATAGCAGACCAGGGCGACTCTCAAAAGGAAAAGCCCTGGTTTTTGTATAGGCATTTAGCTCTCTGAGACAGATCAATAAAAATAAAAACAACTCTCCTAATTTACTGATTAAAACCGGTGTACTGCAATGTTGGCAGAGCTCTTGAAGCTTCCCAGGTATGCTTTTTTGTGCTACCTTCCTGTTGGATTGTTGGTGGCGCCAACAGATAAAAATGAGTAATGTAACTGAAAAACGGTTAAAGCTGGGAGTGTTGGGCTCTGGGAAAGGTTCCAACCTGGTTGCTATCGCAGAAGCTGCCCAGGCAGGTACAATACCGGTGGATATCGTTTTAGTAATAGCAGACTCTCCAACTGCTGGCATTTTAGAGAGAGCCCGCTCCTTTGGTATTCCCTCCAGATATATTTTTCCTGGCAACTCTAAAACACGCCTGGAAGCTCAGGAGGAACAAAACTATATTGCTGCACTTAAGGAAGCTGGCGCTGAGTGGATTGCCCTGGCCGGTTTTATGCGGATTCTAAAAAAAGGGTTTCTCACCGCTTTTCTGGGGAAAGTTGTCAACATCCACCCTTCTCTCCTGCCTATGTTTCCGGGGCTACATGCTTGGAAGCAAGCCATTGACTCTGGCGTAAAAATCACCGGAGTCACTGTTCACTACGTGGATTCAGGAATAGACTCTGGCCCTGTGATTGCTCAGCGCGCTGTGCCTGTCCTGGATGGAGACACCCCCGAAACCCTCCACCAACGCATTCAACTTGAAGAGCATAAACTCTATCCCGCAACTCTCAAAGAGTTGGCCCTCGGTGAAAAAGCAGGGAGCCCCTACTCATGACTCATCTGCATTTGAAAAACTTTATAACTTATTCTGACTTTATTTCCGTGAAGGTATTTGCATTCTTCACTAAACAGCTGTTCAGTACGTGAATCCTATTTTCAAATGGTTTAAATCTGCTGATTGCAAGCTGCAAAGCGGTGGCCGCTTCGGCCCTTATCGCCTGCATGAATTAATTAACGAAGGTGGAATGGCTCAGCTTTGGCTCGCCTCCAACACGCGTGAGGAAGTTTTTGCACTTAGAGTGGCCCTGCCCTCTCTTACATCGGTTAACCGAAAACGGTTTGTTCAAGGATGCCAGGCTCTTTCAGAAATTCCACCTCATCCCAATTTAATCCAATATCTGGACCATGGAAAATGCCATCAAACTCCCTATATGGCAATGGAGTATGTGGAGGGAGCCAACATACGGGAGCTGCTGGCGGTGGAAGACGAAATACTCGTGCAAAAGATATGGGAGATTGTTTTTGGCAGCGCAGCGGCGCTGGAGCATATTCATGACCACGGCTACCTTCACCTGGATTACAAACCTGAAAACATAGTGATTTCCCGAGGAGGCCATCCCAAGCTTATTGACTTTGATCTCTGCGTCCGCAAACCGGCAAAGCCGATTGTTCTTAAGTCTGCAGGGACTCCAGCTTACATGGCGCCCGAAATACTTCTGAGAAAACCGGCTGACCAACGTAGCGATATCTTTGCTTTTGGTGTGCTGGCGTATGAGCTTTTTACACATCGCCGTCCCTTCACGGGAGATTCTTCAGAAGAAGTGCTTAGAAAAATGCTGGATCAGACCTCCTCACTGATCCCGCCCTCTGAGCACAATCCGGATATCTCTAAGGGGCTGGAACGTGTCATCATGAAATGTTTGGAGAGGAATCCAGACAGGCGCTATCCTCACATGTCTGTAGTCGTCCGTGACCTTCAGGAAGCGCCTTAATCCTCTACATAAACAGGAAGGCCGACTTCGATATAAGAGGCTAAAGCCTCTGCATCCCAGTTGGAGAGACGAATACATCCAATTGAGGTAGTGATTCCGATTTTTTCTGGCTCAGGAGTCCCATGAATTCCATAGCCTTTTTTACTGAGACCGATCCAGATTTTTCCCACGGGATTGTTTGGTCCTGAAGGTAAAATTAACTCTCTGCCCAGAAGCTTCCCCTCTATTGAGTCAGGGAAGTTCTCTGGACTAAAGCGATAGGTTGGATTTTTTTTAATACTAGTCACAGTCCATCGTCCTCTGGGGGCTTTGTCACTTTGGCCCGCTATGCTGCAGGGAGCATAAAAGAGAACTTCGCTCTTTGCGTCCAGTAACGAAAGAGAGCGCTCCTCTAAAGAGACAACTATCTTCTCGGGAACACCCTCTACACGGGGCATCCAAACATAAGGTATTTGGAGAGTCGTCCCCTCCGCCACCGAGCTCCACTGGATTTGCAGGTTCATGCGCCGAATCAAATCTTGAGATGAGTGCGAACGCTCTGCTACCAACTCTAAAATGCTTACATAATCCAGCCGTTTTTCCAGGGACTTGGCATACCAGCCCTCCGGGATTTTCGTTAAAGATTCTTTATCAGAGTGGCTAACGGTATATTCGATAAAAACAGGTTCATAGATATGCAGCACACGGCAAGTGGCGGAATCCATTTTGCCAGTCACTTTCAAGTCATACTTTTTCTGGAAAGTGGCAATAGCTCGGCTAGTCTGCCTGCCGTCAAGACCATCCAATACTCCAGGGGAAATTCCCAGCCGTGCCAAAGCAATCTGCGCTTCCAGCATATTTTTGACTTCTCTGGATACTTTTGAGAACTCTGTGGCAGGTTCAACGCTTTTCTGAGCAAAAGCCCCTGGCAAAAAAAATAAAAGCACCAAAAGCAGAGTGACCAACAACTGTTTTAGCATTTCCTAAAAGGGACTTGTGCCTGGGATTCTAGCCAATCACAGGCAACTGGTAGTACCCGAGACCAGTGAAAATC
>JAGVTF010000158.1 GCA_019136955.1 Verrucomicrobiota bacterium | reverse complement strand
AACATCCAGCCATGGACTTTGGAAAAACACTCAGGTAAAGCTGAGCTGAGCTTGGACCAGGGACACACCAACGGAGCTAAAGCCGTCAAAATTAAAATTACCCAGCCGGCAGAGCTCCCCTGGCATATTCAGTTCAAACAAGCAGAGATGAGCCAAGAGAAAGGCGAGCTCAAAACCCTTTCCTTTTGGGGCAAAGCTGACAGGGATTTGAACTTCAACCTCAACGTTACTCAGGAGGGTAAGAGTTACAGCAATGTCGGACTCAACCAGAGAATTTCTCTTAAAAAAGGCCAGTGGCAATATTTTTCTTTCACCTATGTCGCAACCTCCACTGAAGAGAACATACGCCCTATCTGGAGCGGTTTTGCGAATCAGGAATGCACCGTCTGGATTTCTGATCCACGCTTCATGAACGGCGGCACCCTTGGGAATCTCCCCAAAAACGCTTCACTCAAAGAGGGCAATATCCCAAATCTGAACCTAAATAATGATAAACCTGCCCCCCAGAGAGCTCAAGAAGAGTGGATTGAGTTTTTGATTGATCTGGAAAACCGCTACTATCAGGCCCTTTGTAAACATCTTAGGGAAGAGTGTGGATATCAGGGGCTGATCTTTGGCACCATCCTTGCCAACAGTCCGGCAAGTGTTCAGGCTCAGATGGATATCATTGACTCTCACGGATATTGGCAGCATCCGCAATTCCCCGGCAAATCTTGGGACAGCCGCAACTGGATTGTAAACAATGTCTCTATGACAACTACTTTTGAAAATACCTTTACCTCCTGTGCTCTGCAGAGAGTAAAAGGCAAGCCTTTCTTTTGTACCGAGTATCAGCATCCCTCCCCCAACTCCTACAATTCGGAGGGTCCCCTCATCATAGGCGCCTATGCGGCTCTGCAAGATTGGGATGGGTTCTGGCTCTTTGACTACGGCACCGGCAACGGAACAGCGGATATGGGGAAAATAGCCGGATTTTTTGCCATGTCTGGCCACCCAACCCAGATGGCCAACATGATACTGGCAGCCCACCTTTTCCGAAGAGGCGATGTTCAAGCCTCTGATGAGGAAATCGTGCTGGCAATGAACCCTGAGACTGAACTGGCAAATTTACTTAAAGCCGGTTCATGGGATATGGCCACGGCACGCCACTTGGGTCTGACCGGAGGCCACGCACTCCAAAAGCGAGTGAGTATGAGTCTGGGCAGCCATCCCGAGAATGTTACTCATACAGAAGCTCCAGAAAAAGTTGAAGGTACAAGAATTCAATCTGATACGGGCGAACTCCTCTGGGATATCTCCTCAAACGAACAGGATAGCCAAATCCAGATCAATACAGCTAAGACAAAGGCTCTGATCGGCTTCACTGACCAAAAGGA
This sequence comes from Verrucomicrobiota bacterium, assembly GCA_019136955.1. Classification (GTDB taxonomy): domain Bacteria; phylum Verrucomicrobiota; class Verrucomicrobiia; order Limisphaerales; family UBA1412; genus UBA1412. The sequence continues at coordinate 2,619 of JAGVTF010000158.1, read as the reverse complement.
GGTTACCTTGGGCGATGTCACAATCCGCCCCGGGAAAACCAACTTGGGCTGGAGTACAATTGCCCTCACCCTTCTGGAAGGAGAAAGCTTCTCAACAACCGCTCGAGCTTTGCTCATCGCCACAGGCCAAACGGAAAATACCGACATGAAGTGGACTAATGAGAAGAAAAACTCGGTCTCCGACCAGTGGGGCTCCTCCCCTGTGCTTACTGAGTGCGTGCCTTTTGAGATCACTTTACCGGTTCAGGCTTCACGCGTTCAGGTCTTTGCTCTGGATACGCAGGGCAACCCGCTGGAGGCTTGCAAGGTGCATTCAATCGGAGACAAAGCGCTCATCACCTCCTCTGGAGATACAAAAACCTTTTGGTATGAGATTCGCATTCAATAAATGAGGTTACCATCCCCGAAAGAACGATAAAAAACTTTAATTCTGAGCAGAAAAGAGATAGTCTAGCCCAGCCGTCGGCTCAGTGGGGTACAGGTCAACCTGTAAGCCTGGCCTTCCTGATAAAACACCCGGAGCGGAACGAACAAAATTGTGGATAGTCTAAACTTTCATCGAACACTAGTGACCTATGGGGTCTTGATCCCGGCAGTTTTGCTGATCGGATATTTCATTGGGGCACCCTCCGGAGTTGGAGGCTACATGCTCATTGCTATTCTCTTGAGCATCATGATGTTTCCTCTCATGATGGCCCACCACCACCTTATCTTGATCGCTTCCTGGAACGCTGCTTTTACGTTTGGTTTTCTCCCGGGCTTGCCCAAAGTCTGGTATCTGGTTGCTTTTTTCAGCTTGGGCATGACCATGCTGGCCAGAATCGTTCACCGGCAGCCATTGGTAACATACAGACCTCTCTCGTTCGCCATGGTGTTTTTGGCAGCAGTGGCTATCCTGACAGGTTTCCTTCGTGGCGGCTTGGGAATGAAAGCTCTGGGCAGCGATATGTATGGCGGCAAAGCCTTTGCCTATATCATTATTGCCGTCATTGGCTATTTTGCCCTGAGCTCGGTGCGAATTCCCAAACGGCGCGCCTTGCTCTATGTAGCGCTCTTTTTCTTTACGACTTTGACCCTGATTCTGAGCAACGTAGTCTACTTGATGGGTCAAAAGTTTTGGTTTCTCTATCTATTCGTACCGGTAGATTATGCAATCGGTCAGGCCCAGGCTGACTTCCTCAGCACTGAGGTGCGCCGCTATGGTGGTGTCGGCTTCGCTTTGATGGGTGTTTACTTCTACATGCTAATCCGCTACGGAATCCGTGGGATTTTCGATATCACCCGCCCACTTCGACTCGCCGTTCTGCTACTGGTCATTGCAGGTAGTCTGCTCGGAGGGTTTCGCTCCACTGTCATTCTCTATCTGCTTATTTTCGTCTTTCAGTTCTGGTATGAAGGTCTTTTACGAACCAAATATCTATGGCTCAGTCTGGCAAGCCTGGTGTTCGCCCTCTCCCTTCTTTATCCCTTTGCCAGAGAGTTGCCAGTCTCCTTCCAGCGCAGCTTGAGCTTTATGCCAGGTTTGAAAGTAGACCTGGCAGCCCGAGCCGATGCAGAAGCTTCTGTGGAATGGCGCCTGAAGATTTGGTCTGTTCTCTGGCCACAGGTGGGAGACTACCTCTTCCTGGGCAAGGGGTTCGTATATGATGCATCGGATGTCTACCTGGCTGAAGAATCGACAAGGCGTGGATTCATGCAGTCCGAAGACTTCGCCATTATCACCGGAGACTATCACAGTGGACCTCTCTCCATTGCAATCCCTCTGGGGATTTGGGGAGTTCTTGCTTTTACCCTGATCAATATCTTCGGCATGAGGATGCTCTACCTGCAGTTTAAAAATGGAGACCCGGACCTATACCTGTTCAATCAGGGCATGCTGGCACTTTTCTCTGCGCGTATCGTTTATTTCTGGCTTTTCTTTGGCGCCGTAGCTTCAGACCTGGCAACTTTTGCCGGCATTCTGGGCTTGAGTCTGGCTCTCAACGGAGCTCCACGCACCCAACCGTGGGTTGCCGAAGAGGAGCAGCCGTTGGAGGTGTCGGAGTCGGAGACCGAGCAGCCACGGCTTCCCAAACCCAGCAGTATCCCTGCTTCTCAGTGGGCTCTGGATAAAGGAGCTCTGGAAGAGCCGCTAAAAGATGTTTAAAAAGCAGCCGGCATCTGGGCAGCGCTCAGAGCCTGCATACTGAAAAATGAAGTTCTCTATCATCACTCCCGTTTTTAACGGAATGCCCTGGATCGATTGCTGCATTCGCTCCGCTAAGGATCAAGAGGGTGTTGATTTGGAACATATCATCCAGGATGGAGGCTCTACTGATGGAACTGCTAAGCTCTGCCAACAGTTTCCCAGTGTCCACTATGTTCAGAAAAAAGACCAGGGAATGTATGATGCCATTAACCGCGGCTTCAAGCGTGCTCAGGGCGATATCTTCCTCCAGCTCAATTGCGATGAGCAGCTCTTGCCGGGGGCTCTCTCCGCAGCTTCTCGCTTTTTTGACGCTCACCCTGAAGTGGAGATCGCTTTTGCCTACGTGCTGATCCTGAATCCTGAGGGCAACCTGCTCTGTTATAGGAAAACGCTCTTACCCACCCTGCTCCACACACAAGTCTCACATCTGG
>JAGVTF010000186.1 GCA_019136955.1 Verrucomicrobiota bacterium | reverse complement strand
GAAAATGGCGGTCGCTTTGGCTCCAGGAAACGCAGAAATTCTCTACGATCTCTCTGCAATGCAATCCATTTTGGGTAAATCAGACGAGGCCCTCTCTAACCTCAATCACGCCGTCGAGCTTAATAGAGCCCAACGGCAGACCAACCAAAACGTGCAGGATTTGGTTACAGTTGTTCTGCCTTTGGATAAGCGCTTTGACTTTATCAGAGAAAGTCCTTCATTCCCAAAGAATTAAAACTGAAACGAAACTTCTCTACCTAAAAGGTGTTGTATAGAAATGATGGGTTTAACAACTCAACTTCGATATCGGAATTTGCTTGCGTGCACAGCAGTTATCCTTGGATTGTTAGCTGCTGCCTGGGTAATGGCTGCTCCAGATACAACAGCCAAGCCCGCCACAGTAGATACGTCGAAGGAGAAAACAGCACTCTCTCAAGCTTTTAGAAAGTCTACCGAGCTTTTCTCTCAAAACAGTGATGACTCAAATAAGCTTGATGCCACTATCGAGACGGCTCCATTGCGGACTGTCCTGAGGCAGCTAAGCACAGTCACCGGCTGGAGGATTTTTGTTGAGCCCGGTCTTTCAAGAAACATCAGTGCGAAGTTTAAAAATTTGCCCTCCCATGAAGCTCTCCCGCTTATCCTGGGCAGTCTTAATTATGCCTTGGTCTCGGATGGGAAGAACGGACAGAGGCTCCTGGTTTTCCAGAAAGATCAAAAAGCAGCAACTGAGTTTGTTCGTCCTGACCTTTCAAAACCAATCCCCAATGAACTCATCGTCGTCCTGAAAAAGGGCTCCAAGCTGACCCCCGAAGAAATCGCCAAACTGATTGGAGGCAAAGTCCTCTCTGTCAGCAAAGACGGTACTGCTATCCGGTTCAGTTTTGAATCGGAGGAGGCCGTGGCAGAAGCAAAGGAAGCGCTGGCCAAGCTCTTAAAAACGGATGTTGATTCCATTCAGGATAACTACTACGTAGTTTCGCCTGAGGCAGCCCTGGCGATAGCTTCGGGTGGATTGAGCGTTCCCAAAAATATAACGGCGCTCCCCGGCGATGCCACCACCATAGCGATGATTGATTCAGCCCTCCATCTCGATGGAATTAACTATGCTGATGTCCTCCTGGACACCATTTACTTTACAGCCGATGCAAACCAGGGTCTCTCCTCTTTTCCCTCACATGCCGACAGTATGCTGGGCTCCTCAATTACATTCCTTCAATCTTCAGGTTATGATCAGCTTGATATACGGTATCTGCCGCTCGTCGTCACAGATGCCTCCGGCACAGGCGATGCCTTTTCCGTAGCGCAGGCTGTTCTCTACGCCAGCAATGCAGGAGTTCCTGTAATCAATATTCCTCTTTGCGGCGATGTATACTCCCCGTATCTGGCTGAGGCAATCAATGTGGCCTCCAGCAATGGAGCCATCATTTTAGCAGCTACAGGCAATGAACCGACTAATCAGCCCACCTACCCTGCCAGCTATAACGGGGTGATCGGGGTAACGGCCCTGGAAAATGGAAGTATTGCCCCTTATGCCAATGAAAAAGGAGCCGATGCTGCCGTCGCAGGAACTGCCCTCTTCTACTATAACGGCTCCTGGTACCTGACCAGTGGCACCTCTGTCTCTACGACCTATGCCTCCACTTTAACCGCGCTGGAAGTGCAGACCGGCAAATCTGCCTCAGAGGCTGCCGAGTCGCTGCTGAATAAATTCCCTTATAAAAACTAACTGCACGGAATCCCTTTTCCAGGGGCTCTCTTTGGCTGGGCAATTCGCAAAACTCTCCGCCTTTAACGGGCGTTTTGAAGAGTTTTTGTTTTATTTTCCTACTCGTTTTGTTATGGTGCCTTTAGTGAGCAGGTGTTGCCCCTTGCAACAAGAAGGCAATCTACAGTAAAGCGAATTTATGAAAAATAGAATTGGAGTTTTAACGGGTGGAGGCGATTGTCCGGGTCTAAATGCAGTGATTCGAGCTGTGGTTAAAACAGCCACTAAACTGGACTGGGAAACCATCGGCTTCATTGGCGGCTATGAAGGGCTCTTGGATAAAGAATACCTTCACCTGGATTATAAAGAGATGGACCCCCTGCTCAATCGGGGTGGAACCATTTTGGGAACCTCCAATAAAGGACGCTTTGCTGTAAAAACGGGAGTGGGCCAATCTCAGCAACTGGACCCAAACGTAATGGCAGCCTCTCTCAAGAATTTCCATGAACTTGGGCTCAAAGCTTTGGTTTGCATTGGCGGTGATGGCTCCCTCACGATTGCCCAGCATCTCTATGAAGGAGGCATCCCCCTGGTAGGCGTGCCCAAAACCATTGATAATGACCTGGAAGGAACGCTGCTCACTTTCGGTTTCGATTCCGCCGTTGGCTGCGCCATGGATGCAATTGACCGCCTTCACACTACAGCCGAAAGCCATAACCGCGTGATGATTGTCGAGCTAATGGGGCGCTACGCCGGATGGATAACCCTCTGGGCGGGCGTTTCTGGAGGAGCCGATATAATCCTGCTGCCCGAAATTCCTTTTAACTATGAAAGCATTTGCGCTCAAATTAAAAAACGCGAAAAAATAGGCAAACATTTCACCATTGTCGCCGTTTCAGAGGGTGCCCATGAGCAAGGCGGTTCTGTCACGCTTGCAGCTCCTATGGAGGCCAACCGCGAAGCCAAACTGGGCGGCATAGGAGAAAAAGTTTCCATGGAAATTTCCAGACGCTCCGGAAAAGAATGCAGAGTTTGTGTGTTAGGCCATCTCCAGCGGGGCGGCGGTCCCACCTCTCTTGATCGGGTCCTCTGTACCGCTTTTGGAGCCAGAGCGGTTAACCTTATTCGAGATGGCAAGTTTGGCTATATGACGGCCTTTACCCCCACCAACGTGGTGGGTGCCATAAAAATCAAAGACGCCGTGGGGAAACTCAGGCTCATTCAGCCTGATAACCCGATGCTTGCCTGTGCGCGTGCCATGGGTATCAGCTTTGGCGATGAGCTGCCTAAAAACAATGAACCCAGCAACCTCCAGTAAACTGTTTAAACTTCAAAAATGAGCCCATACAACCCGGACATTCCAGATATTCAGGCCGATACTCCAGCGCCTTCTCCCAGTAGCCCCTCGGCTTCTCAATCGACACCCATTCCATCGCTAAAGGAGCATGTGGCTTCAGAGCGCCAGCGCTCCGCTCCTCCAACTGCCACAGACTCACCAGCCAGCAGCCCCACAGTGGAGCTGGATCAAAAGCTGGTAGCCTTGCGACAACGACAAAAAGAGCTGGAAGACCAGAAAAATCAGCTCGAAGAGGCCGCACGGCGCAAAACGGAGTATCACAGTGGCCGCAAAGAGATGGAAGAAAACCTGATCCGTGGCATCGGTATTCTCGATGAGGAGCTCATCCATGCACGTAGAGAGCTGGCATTGATTGAAAAAACGCTCGCCTCTTTTTCAGAGACTCTTTCAAAAGTACAACGTCTTAACCATGAAAGCTGGGCAGCCGAAAGCTATGCAACTGAGCTGACGCGAGCTCTTACCACGCTTGAAAACGCGCGTATGGAATGGAATTCGGCTCGTGTAAAACTTCCCGTTCTGGAGCCCGTCAGCCAAAATATCCGATCAACAAAGGCCAGCTCAGATGCCCAACCTGCCTCCGCTTTGCTCCAAACATTGGAAAGCTTCTCCTGGTCAAAAATATTGAGGCTAGGCCTCTTCATTCATTGGCCTATTCTCATAATTGCTTTTTTCACTCTTTTAATCTTTATAACTCTATTGTTTAAATAAGAAACACGCACTCAACCTGGCAGCCTTTAGCGATGAATTGGTTCAAAAAAAAACTTAAATCGGATCCCCTGACTTTTGAAAAACATCGCCTGGACGCTGAACTTCAAGAAATCGAAAAGCGAATTCAGGAGACTGAGTCTGCCCAAAAGCACGTTTCAACTTCTCCTCCCCGCTCTCCGTATGAAGAGATGCCTGTTGTACGCGCCGATATTCCTAACCATTTTGATCACCCCG